>NZ_JBFROH010000001.1:0-78992 GCF_041471425.1 Vibrio sp. 10N.261.52.C2
AAAACTTTTTTCAAGCGCTTAGCTTGGCTAATTTGACCTGCTGATTCGTTTTGGTTTCTTACGAAGCCATCCCGTGTCAGCGAGGTGGCATTATAGAGATTTCGATCACACTGGCAAGCCCTTTTTGAAGTTTTTCTTACTTTTTTGATTGTTCGAGCGTTTTTTGTTCAAAACACCCCATTTTCACTAGTATTCCTCTTAATTAAGGGCTTAAGGTGCCTATATAAAGGAGGATTTATGAGTTCAATACGCAGTTATAAAGGAATATCCCCTCAGATTGGGCAAGGTGTCTATATAGATACCAGTTCAGTACTGGTTGGTGATATCAAAATCGGTAACGACTCTAGCGTGTGGCCTTTGGTTGCAGCTCGAGGGGATGTGAACCACATTCATATTGGAGAGAGAACGAATATCCAAGATGGTAGTGTCTTGCACGTCACCCATAAGAATGCTGAAAACCCTGACGGTTATCCTCTCTTAATAGGTAATGATGTCACTATCGGGCATAAAGTAATGCTGCATGGCTGCACTATTGAGGATCGTGTACTTGTTGGTATGGGAGCGATCGTGTTGGATGGCGTGATTATCCAAAAAGAAGTGATGATTGGTGCTGGTAGCTTAGTGCCACCAAACAAGGTACTTGAAAGCGGTTACCTCTATGTAGGAAGCCCAGTAAAACAAGCTCGCCCATTAAATGATAAAGAGCGTGCCTTTCTACAGAAGTCTGCAGACAACTACGTTCAGAATAAAAATGACTATCTAGACTCTGTAATTTCAGTCTAAAGCGCTTTGATCTGAATCCGATTAGAGGAGTCATACTCCTCTTCTTCTATTAACTCTTCCGCTAGCTCTTCAATATCGAAACGTAACTCTGAAAAGATAACTAAAGCTTGATCGCCTTCTTCTATATCTTTACCTGCCAATCGTGATAATTCCTCAATAGACATGACACATTCAATCAATGCGCCCGACTGTTGTGCTGGGAACGTGATTGTTCGGCTCTCTTCATCCCAATCTTGGATATCAGGAAATAGAATTGATTGATTCATTTTTTATAAACACCCCATTACATCTCTAGATTTTTACGTAATTCTCTTAAAATCTGTTTTGTTCCCGGACGAAGACCACGCCAAAGCATAAAGCTTTCTGCTGCCTGCCCCACTAGCATACCCAAACCATCATAAGCAGCATGAACACCATTATCTAATGCCCATTGATTGAATACCGTCGTTCCAGATCCATAAACCATGTCATAAACGGCGCTAGTAGAATTGAAAATCACCTCAGACACTTCAGGAAGCTGCCCGCTTAGACCAGATGAGGTAGAGTTAATAATGACATCAAAGCCTTCATTAACATCACTTAGCCCCATCCCCTTGATGTTGCCATGCGACGAAAACATCTCAGCCAGAAGTTCAGCCTTGGAGCTGGTTCGATTAGCGACCACCAGCTGTTGTGGCTTTTGGTCGAGAAGAGGTTGAATCACTCCTCTCGCAGCACCACCAGCGCCAAGAAGAAGAACACGTGCTCCTTTTAGCGTGACTTGATGTTGAAGCAGGTCTTGAACTAAGCCCTCACCATCGGTGTTATCACCAATGATCTCTCCATCATCTAACTTCTTAAGGGTATTTACGGCACCAGCTAGTTCAGCTCTCTCAGTTAGGCGATTGGCTAACTGATAGGCATCTTCTTTAAAAGGCGCTGTGACATTGCACCCTCGACCACCTTCGCTGAAAAAGGTTTTGGCAGCAGTGATAAATTGACCGTGCTCTGGCTGTAATGCTGTATAGGTAAGTTGTTGGCTGGTTTGGCGAGCAAATAATGTGTGAATGAATGGCGATTTGCTTTGCCCAATAGGATTACCGAAAACGGCATAACGATCTACTTGCTGTGTCATATCCTTACCTAACAGAAATAATAAAAAGGGTCATCTATATAGATGACCCTATCACTATCCCTATAAGGAAGGAAGAACTACCAAACTCGAGGTTTGAGGTAGTCACTATAAAGCAGAGCTTCTGGTGAGCCCGCTTGCGGTTCATAGCGATATTCCCAACGAGCCAACGGCGGCATCGACATCAATATAGACTCTGTGCGCCCACCGCTTTGCAGGCCAAATAAGGTACCACGGTCGTAAACTAGGTTGAATTCAACATAGCGGCCACGACGGTATAGTTGGAAGTCACGCTCACGTTCGCCATAAGGTGTATCTTTGCGACGCTCGACAATAGGTAAGTACGCCGCAGCAAAACCTTCACCGACAGCCTGCATATAAGCAAAGCTCTTATCGAAACCCCACTCATTTAAGTCATCAAAGAACAGACCACCAACACCACGTGTTTCGTCTCGGTGAGGAAGATAGAAGTACTTATCACACCACTCTTTGTGTTCTTGATAAACATCATCACCAAACGGCGCACAAAGATCTTTAGCAGTTTGATGCCAAGATTGGCAATCTTCATCGACAGGATAAAATGGCGTTAAGTCAAAACCACCACCAAACCACCAAATCGGGTCTTCCCCTTCTTTTTCCGCAATGAAGAATCGAACGTTCGCGTGTGAGGTTGGGATATATGGGTTTTTAGGGTGGATAACTAATGAAACCCCCATCGCCTCAAACTTACGTCCGGCTAACTCAGGACGGTGAGCGGTTGCAGAGGCAGGCATTGCTTTACCAGCGACGTGAGAGAAGTTAACTCCACCCTGTTCAAATAAAGCACCATTGGTCATCACGCGAGTACGACCACCGCCACCTAGACGATCGCCAGGTTCTCGCTGCCATGCATCTTCTTCAAACAACGCTACACCATCAGCTTGCTCAAGCTGCTGGCAAATCGAATCTTGTAGGCTCAGTAAAAACTGCTTTACTGCTTCTTTATCAATTGCTGACATCTTACTTCCTTTGCAGGGTTTAACCCTGTCTTAATATTTTCGACGTTTTTGCATCTCTAATTTCGCTTGGCTTCTCACGGCCACCCGTTTGGCCTTCTAGAATCGCGACTAAGTGTTGACCCAGTTGCTGTTGAACTTCTTCAGTCGTCATACAAGGCGGCTCGCCAGTCAGGTTGGCACTGGTAGAGGTTAACGGCTTGCCGAACTCATTACACATTCTTTGAACCAAAGGGTGATCCGTCACTCGTACCGCGATGGAATCAAACTGGCCGCTGACCCAGTCAGTAACTTTGCTGCTGGTTGGCATAATCCAAGTGACCGGACCTGGCCATGTCGCTTTCACTGTTACCAACTGTTCTTCCGTCAACTGGCTTTCATCAATATAAGGAAGCAGCTGCTCGTAACTTGCAGCAATCAAGATCAAGCCCTTTTCAACTGGACGCTGTTTTAACTCGAGTAATTTCTTGATGGCATGTGGATTATCAGGATCACAACCAACCCCAAAAACGCCTTCGGTCGGGTAAGCAATGACTTCACCTTGTTGTAATGCCTGCAATGTATGTTGAAAGTTATCCACGGGTTGCCTCATTAAGTCAGTTATCGAACTCGCTAAGTGTACAAATTATCATTCACTGTGACTAAAGCTATTTGTTTATAAAATGTATCAATTAACAACTTAGACTGACGCAAACGTTTTCCTTAAGTAATTTTACCCGTATAATGCGCGCAAAATATCTAATCACTAATTAAATCGTACCTGAAGGAGTTTGAGATGACTGTCGGTATTATCATGGGTTCTAAATCTGATTGGCCAACAATGAAGCTAGCTGCAGAAATGTTGGATCAGTTTGGCGTGGCGTACGAAACAAAAGTGGTTTCTGCTCACCGCACACCTCAGTTGCTTGCAGACTACGCAACCAGTGCGAAAGAGCGCGGTATTAAAGTAATTATTGCTGGTGCTGGCGGTGCAGCGCACCTTCCGGGCATGGCTGCTGCTTTCACAAGCGTACCAGTTCTGGGTGTTCCAGTTCAGTCTAAAGCACTGAAAGGCATGGACTCTCTGCTTTCTATCGTGCAGATGCCAAAAGGTATCGCGGTAGGTACTTTGGCTATCGGTGAAGCTGGCGCTGCCAATGCAGGCATCCTAGCGGCTCAAATCATTGGTACACACAATGAAGAAGTAATGGCAAAAGTAGAAGCATTCCGTTCTGAGCAAACAGAAACGGTTTTGGCTAATCCAAACCCTGCAGAGGACTAATTTCCATGCATGTTCTTGTGTTAGGCGCGGGCCAACTTGCTCGCATGATGTCCCTAGCTGGGGCACCGCTGAATATTGAAATTTCTGCTTTTGATGTTGGCAGCAAAAATATTGTTCACCCATTAACGCAAGCGATTCTAGGTAACGGCTTAGAAAATGCGATTGAGCGTGCGGACGTCATTACTGCTGAATTCGAACATATTCCTCACGATGTACTTGAGGTGTGTGAGCGCAGCGGTAAGTTCTTACCGACAACAGAAGCAATCAAAGCTGGCGGTGACCGTCGTCTTGAAAAAGCCCTGTTAGACGAAGCGAACGTGAAGAATGCTAAGTACTACGTGGTTAACTCTCGCGAAGACTTTGACGCTGCAATTGCTCACGTTGGCTTACCAATGGTGTTGAAGAGCACACTTGGCGGCTACGACGGCAAGGGCCAATGGCGCTTAAAGACATTAGACAATGTTGACGCGACTTGGGCAGAAATGGCTGAGTGCATTACCGCGACCGACAACCAAGCGATTGTGGCTGAAGAGTTTGTTCCGTTTGACCGCGAAGTATCACTGGTTGGTGCTCGTGATACCAATGGCGAGGTTCAAGTGTATCCACTGGCTGAGAATGTTCACACCGACGGCGTGTTGAGCTTATCGACAGCGATTGATGACATTGAACTGCAAGAGCAAGCTAAAGCCATGTTCACTGCCATTGCTGAGCGTTTAGATTACGTTGGCGTGCTAGCACTTGAGTTCTTTGATGTTCAAGGTTCACTGCTTGTTAATGAGATTGCACCACGTGTTCATAACTCGGGCCACTGGACGCAACAAGGCGCAGAGACTTGTCAGTTTGAAAACCACCTACGTGCAGTGTGTGGCATGCCACTAGGTAGCACTAAACTGATTCGTCCAACCGCAATGATCAACATTCTTGGCGAAGATACTCTTCCTGAGGCTATTCTTGCTCAAGGTGGTTGTCATGTTCATTGGTATGGCAAAGAAAAGCGTGCAGGTCGCAAGATGGGTCACATTAACGTGAGCGCTGACTACAACGCAGAATTACAAAGAGCTTTGTGCTCATTGGCTGAGATTCTTGATAAGCAAGCCTACCCTGCTGTGCATGAGTTTGCTGAGCAGATGAAGTAAGCCTACATTGGCTTATTGATATAAAAAGTTTATTGGAAACAAAAACGGCGCTCAGTGAGCGCCGTTTTTTTGTGTCTATAATATCGAGTTATTGAGATTGAATGTGGTGACACTTGCGATCAGCGCATTGCTTCTTGGTACCACTGGCTGTTTTCTTCTCAAGTAACAACGGGAACTGGCACTGTTCACAACGACCTATAACAGGTGGCTGATTAACGGCGAACTTACACTTAGGGTAGTTATCACACGCATAGAAGGTTTTGCCATAGCGAGATTTACGCTCAACCAAGTGGCCTCGACCACACTCAGGGCAGGCAACAAGTGGCTGCTCTTCAGGTTGTTCTTTCGGTTGGTCCAAAGATTCGATGTGATTACACTCTGGATAACTGCTACAGCCAATGAACATCCCAAAGCGACCTTGCCTTAATACCAATTCGTTTTGGCATTTAGGACACGGAACGCCCAGCTCTTTCACCACATGACCATCATTTTGATGAAGAGGCTTGATGTAATCACAGCTCGGATACTGCTTACAGCCTAAAAATGGGCCGAGCTTACCGTGGCGAAGCTGAAGCTCCCCACCACACTGTGGACATGGTTCATGCTCAAACGCATGTTCATGTGCTGAAAAAAGCTGATTATCAATCTTACTACTCATGATAAGCCTGTATTAATGCAAGATACCTTGCTCTTTGGTGTACAACAGCTCTTCCATTTGCGTGTAAGCACTTTCATTACCCGGTACATTGAACAGTACCATTAAGATAATCCACTTCAGATCATCCAACTCAAATTCATTGGTCTCTAACCCCATGACACGATCAATCACCATTTCACGAATCTCTGTCGTGAGGACGTTGATCTGCTCAAGGAACAACAAGAAACCACGACACTCCATATTAATACGTGATATCTCTTTACTTGTGTAAACACGCATCGAGGTATTAGAGCACATAGTAATCGCCGCTTGGTTATCGGTATCTTGCAGTGCAGCAAGGTCTTCTAACCAATGGAGAGCCTTATAAATATCATCTTGGTGAAACCCCGCTCGAAGAAGTTCATCTTCAAGTTCGTCTTGATCCACCTGCAATTCAGAATCGCTATGGATGTAGGTTTCAAACAAGTACATCAGTATGTCCATCATCATAGCTTAGCCTCTCCCCTTTCGAATATAGCCACCGGAAACTGCAACAACATGCCCTGAGAGCTCAAGCTCTAAAAGCTGCATCATGACTTCATGCACAGGTATATGGGTTCTCTGTGCCAAAATATCAACGGGTGTCGCCTCTAATCCTACGTTAGCTAACAGCTGTGGAAATGGCAATTGTTCATTTTCACCCTCATTCGGCGTAGGTTCGAATAAGCTCGGCTGCTGATCTATAGACCAGTTTAACAGACTCTTTATTTCAATCAGAACATCTTGAGCATTTTGCACTAAACATGCTCCAGCTTTGATGAGACTGTTACCTCCGCGACTGGTTGGGCTATGAATAGAACCGGGCAGCGCAAACACTTCTCGACCTTGCTCCATGGCATAGCGAGCGGTAATTAAAGAGCCACTCTTCTCAGCCGCTTCCACCACCAAGGTTCCTAACGACAAGCCACTTATAATACGGTTACGACGGGGGAAATGTTCAGGTCTTGGTTTAGCATTCGGTCGAAACTCTGAAATCAGCGCTCCGTTCTCACAGATCCTCTCAGCTAGATTTCGGTGGCGGGCAGGATAAATGGAGTCCAAGCCAGACCCCAACACTGCAAAAGTTTCCCCTCTTTTATCTAGAGCACCATCATGAGCATAGCCATCGATACCTAAAGCTAAGCCACTGGTGACAATTAAACCGTTTTGGACAAACTCTTTGGCGAAGGACTTGGCGGTCTGCAGTCCTTCAATACTGGCATTGCGGCTGCCGACCATCGCGATTTGAGGCTCGATCAGTTTTTCAACGTGACCTTTAACGAAAAGAACACTGGGCGCAGAGGCAATCTCATTAAGCAGTTTGGGATAATGTGGGCAATTAGGGGTAATGATGTGATGGTTAGGCTGTTTTGCTTGCCATGATAAGCAAGCCTCCACTTCTCTTGGGGCTTGCTCTCTTAGATAAGAAATTTGTTTGCCTGATAAACCCATCACTTGCAGCTGCTGGCTTGAGTAGCCAACAATGTTCGAAGGGGAATCGATACTCAGCAGGCGAGAAAGGCGTTTGCCACCCAATTGAGGAACAAAACTTAGAGTTAGCCAAGCACTCAGTTGTTGCTCATTCACTCGGTGCCCTTAACCTCTTCTGTCAAAGCAAGATCCAAAGGCGATACTGCCAGAATGCCCTTGCTAACAGGCTTAGAGCTCTGAGTGATCAACGCGAGGCTAAAATACTCATAAGGACGAATGACCATCAAGCTACCCAGCGAGGTACTTGGCAATTGCACCTTATCGCTCGCCGCAGACTCTTTATAACTGTATTCACCTTGCTTACCAAACACCACCGCACCGCTTTCGCTGAGGGTAAACATAGAACCTTGGCGAAGGTTATCCTGTGAACCTTTGTTGATCACTACCACCTGATTCTTCGCGCTGTATTGGCTGCCATCTAATGAGCCCAAGATATTAGCAAATTGACCCGCCGCACTAGGTGCAGGATAAAACGTGGTAGAGAGCTTCACCTGATCAACACCAAGTTCTGGTAGCACAAGGTCGTTCAGCAATACCTCTTGCTGCTGAGTGTCTATCTGCAAGCTGCTGAACTCAGCATCCACTTCTTTTAAGCGCGCCGTGGCGACCAAACGCAAAGAGGTCATACTTGCTTGGGGTTGCTGCCGTTGGTAGGTTTCAACTGCGCGGTAGATACCCCACTTTTGATGCTGTTGGTTACCTGAGATAAACAACCGGTCTGCACCCGATAAGAAGCGTTTGCCATCGCTGGTACCTAATACTCGTTGCGCTGATTCGATATCTTGCTGCTCTACCAAGCGATCAGACTGTAAATATGGCAAAACCAGCCCTTCATTGACGGTAGGTACTGCTTTCTTCTCAGAGACACGAATCTTAGGGCTAAGCTTGATAACAGGCTTGAGGCTCAATACAGGCTCGCCATTAATCCAAACCAAAGACAGTTTATCTCCGGGATAAATGAGATGAGGGTTTTCTATCTCTGGATTGACCTGCCATAACCTTGGCCACAACCATGGACTATCGAGATACATCGCAGAGATATCCCACAAAGTATCGCCCTTAACCACCACATACGCCTCAGGTGCGCCCTGTTTAATGGTTAAAGGTTGCTCACTATTTTCAGCCGTAGCGGCGAACGAAATCGAGGCACAAATAAGAGATAAAGCAGGCAATAAATGACGCATGACCTAGGTTCCTTGGTCTGAATATATGACATCTGATTGGAGAATTACCTTCAGGATGCTGTCATTTGACCTCTAAAATGTCTAGAATTGAGCCAACAAGGTTTAAGCTGTTTCGGCACAGTTCAATATTTCGAGTGTATATGTCTGTATTACAAGTATTAACATTACCAGATGATCGTCTACGTACCGTGGCGAAACCGGTAAAAGAAGTTACCCCAGAGATTCAAAAGTTCGTTGATGACATGATTGAAACCATGTACGACGAAGAAGGTATCGGCCTTGCGGCAACGCAAGTAGATTTCCACCAACGCATCGTTGTTATCGATATTTCAGAAACACGTGATGAGCCAATGGTGCTTATCAACCCTGAAATTACTGAGAAGCGCGGCGAAGATGGAATCGAAGAAGGCTGCCTATCTGTACCAGGCGCTCGAGCTCTAGTACCTCGCGCTGCAGAAGTAACGGTTAAAGCACTAGACCGTGACGGCAACGAATTCACATTCGACGCTGACGACCTTCTGGCTATCTGTGTTCAGCACGAACTTGACCACCTAGAAGGCAAGTTGTTTGTTGATTACCTATCGCCACTAAAGCGTAAACGTATCCAAGATAAGCTAGCGAAGATTAAACGTTTCAACGAGAAACAAGGTTAATAACCGCTGCTATTACTAAATTAGAAGGAAGCCTACCTTGAGTCAGTCTTTAAGAATTGTCTTTGCAGGTACTCCGGATTTCGCCGCCCGTCACTTGGCGGCGTTGTTGTCTTCGGAGCATGAAGTTGTTGCTGTTTACACACAGCCAGATCGCCCAGCAGGCCGCGGTAAAAAACTCACTGCGAGCCCAGTAAAAAACATCGCACTTGAAAACAATATTCCGGTTTACCAACCAGAAAACTTCAAGTCAGATGAGGCTAAGCAAGAGCTAGCTGAATTGAACGCTGACATCATGGTTGTTGTCGCTTACGGCTTATTGCTTCCGCAGGTTGTATTAGATACGCCTCGCTTAGGTTGTATCAACGTACATGGCTCTATCCTACCGCGCTGGCGTGGTGCTGCTCCGATTCAACGCTCTATTTGGGCGGGTGATAAAGAGACAGGCGTGACGATCATGCAGATGGATATCGGCCTAGATACTGGCGACATGCTAAGTATCGCGACGCTGCCTATCGAAGCGACAGATACTAGCGCATCTATGTACGAGAAATTAGCGGGCCTTGGCCCTGATGCGCTTGTTGAATGTCTAGCGGACATCGCTTCTGGCAAAGCAGTTGCAGAAAAGCAAGACGATGAGCTTGCGAACTACGCGAAGAAGCTAAGCAAAGAAGAAGCGCGTATCAACTGGAGTGATGAAGCTGCGCATATTGAGCGCTGCGTTCGTGCCTTCAACCCATGGCCAATGAGTCACTTTGAAGCTGCTGAGAACAGCATTAAAGTATGGCAAAGCCGTGTGGCAGAGCAAACTTCTGATAAGCCTGCAGGTACCATTCTGCAAGCGGATAAAACTGGTATCTATGTTGCGACAGGGCAAGGCGTACTTGTTCTTGAACAACTGCAAGTTCCAGGTAAAAAAGCCATGTCAGTTCAGGATATCTTGAACTCACGTGCAAGCTGGTTTGAAGTTGGTACACAACTTTCTTAATCCGCTTTTAAAGCTGCTAATTACGCAGCTAAGAAAACCTTTACGAGGGCAGAGATGCCCTCATGTATTCAAATAAATATTCGGTACCCCTCATGAATGTTCGCGCTGCTGCTGCAAATGTCCTATTCCAAGTTGTCGATAAAGGCCACTCTCTGTCACACGCTCTCCCTGCGGCTCAAAAAACGATCCGTCCACGAGACCATGCTCTACTGCAAGAGATTTGCTACGGCGCACTTCGTTACCTGCCTCGTTTAGAGTCAATCGCTAACGAACTGATGGAAAACCCGCTTAAAGGTAAAAAGCGTGTATTCCACCACCTAATCTTGGTGGGCATTTACCAACTAAGCTTCATGCGTATCCCTTCGCATGCCGCGGTTGCTGAAACGGTTGAGGGCACTAAAACACTGCGTGGTCCAAGCCTGAGTGGTTTGATCAACGCTGTGCTACGTAGCTACCTACGTGACCAAGAAGAACTGGACGAGAAAGCCGTTAGTCACAATGCAGGCAAATACGGCCACCCAAGCTGGATTCTAAAAATGCTTCAAGAGAGCTACCCAGATCAATGGGAGCAACTAGTTGAAGCAAACAACAGTAAGGCACCAATGTGGCTGCGCGTTAACCGCCAACACCACACTCGTGACGAGTATGTTGAACTACTTAAAAACGAAAACATTGAATACACATTGCACCCAGAAGCAGCCGATGCCATAAAATTAGCTGCACCTTGTGATGTTACTTTGCTTCCTGGCTTCGACAGAGGTTGGGTATCAGTGCAAGACGCTGCCGCTCAGCTTTCGGTTGACTACCTAACACCAAAAGATGGTGAGCTGATCTTAGATTGTTGTGCTGCGCCAGGTGGTAAAACGGCACACATTCTTGAGCACACTCAAGACACTGAAGTGGTTGCGATTGACTGCGACATTAAACGCCTAGACCGTGTTTACGATAACCTTGAGCGTCTACAACTGCGTGCCGACGTAATTTGTGGTGATGCTCGCTACCCTGAAGAGTGGTGGATGGGTGATAAGTTCGACCGTATCCTGCTTGATGCGCCTTGTTCAGCGACTGGCGTAATTCGCCGTCACCCTGATATCAAGTGGCTACGTCGTGCGTCTGACATTGATGCGCTGGCTGAACTGCAAAGCGAGATTATGGATGCAATGTGGCGTCAGCTGAAAGAAGGCGGCACCATGGTTTATGCGACTTGTTCTATCACGCCGCAAGAAAACGTGCTGCAAGTGAAAGCATTCCTAGCACGCACTGAGAACGCTACGTTGGTTGGGTCTGATATCGAAAATCCGGGTCGTCAAATACTACCTGGAGAAGAAGATATGGATGGCTTCTACTACGCAGTTCTAGTAAAACAGGCATAACAACTAACAGCGGCTAAGAATTTATTTCTTAGCCGCTGTTTCTTTCTAGTGCATTATCAAAATAAAGTTAGATAACTAGAATTACCACGGTAAAGAAAAGAGAAAGGCTATGAAGATCATTATCCTAGGTGCTGGACAAGTTGGCGGTACCCTTGCTGAAAACCTGGTTGGTGAAAACAACGACATCACCATTGTCGACCGTAATGCTGACCGACTTCGTGAACTTCAGGATAAGTACGACCTTAGGGTTGTAAACGGTTATGCCAGCCACCCAAACACACTACGTGAAGCGGGTGCGCAAGATGCCGACATGTTGGTTGCCGTAACCAACATGGATGAAACCAACATGGCTGCGTGTCAGGTTGCTTTCTCTCTTTTCAATACGCCGAACCGAATTGCTCGTATTCGCTCTCCTCAATACCTAGAAGAGAAAGAAGCGTTATTCAAATCAGGTGCCATCCCAGTCGATCACCTGATCGCACCCGAAGAGCTAGTGACCAGCTACATCGAGCGCCTGATTCAATACCCAGGCGCACTGCAGGTTGTGAGCTTTGCTGAACAGAAGGTTAGCCTAGTAGCAGTAAAAGCCTACTACGGTGGTCCACTGGTTGGTAACGCATTGTCTGCTTTGCGTGAGCACATGCCGCACATTGATACCCGTGTTGCCGCTATTTTCCGTCAAGGTCGCCCTATTCGTCCACAAGGCACCACCATCATTGAAGCCGATGATGAAGTGTTCTTCGTCGCAGCGAGTAACCACATCCGCTCAGTAATGAGTGAGCTACAGCGCCTAGAGAAACCGTACCGCCGCATCATGATTGTCGGTGGTGGTAACATTGGTGCAAGCTTGGCAAAACGCCTTGAGCAGAGCTACAGTATCAAGCTTATCGAGCGCAGCTACACTCGCGCCGAGAAGCTGTCTGAAGAATTAGAAAACACCATCGTATTCTGTGGTGATGCCGCCGATCAAGAGCTGCTGACCGAGGAGAACATCGATCAAGTTGATGTGTTCATCGCCCTAACCAATGAAGATGAAACCAACATCATGTCAGCCATGCTGGCGAAGCGAATGGGTGCCAAGAAGGTAATGGTACTGATTCAGCGTGGTGCTTACGTAGACCTTGTTCAGGGTGGTGTGATTGATATTGCTATCTCGCCACAGCAAGCGACCATTTCTGCGCTGCTTACTCACGTTCGTCGTGCTGATATCGTAAACGTATCCTCTCTACGTCGCGGCGCTGCAGAGGCGATCGAAGCGATTGCTCACGGTGACGAAACCACCTCTAAAGTGGTTGGCCGAGCGATTGGCGACATCAAGTTACCACCGGGCACCACTATTGGTGCGATTGTTCGCGGAGAAGAAGTACTTATCGCGCACGATAGAACCGTAATCGAACAGGATGACCACGTAGTGATGTTCCTAGTGGACAAGAAATACGTACCGGATGTTGAGTCTCTATTCCAACCGAGCCCGTTCTTCTTATAGCCTTGTTCTCGTGAGCTTCTTCTCGCAACTTTCTTTTGTGAGAACGGCGCTCCGGCACAAAGCTGTAATCAATTAAAGCTATGGTCTATTAAGCTATGGTCAACTTTCGTCCGATATTATTAGTGATAGGGTTAGTGTTATCAAAACTCGCCCTTTTCATGTACATCCCTACATTGGTTGCCTTTTTCACAGGCACCGGTGGCTTCCTCGAGTTTGGTCAGTCGGTAGTGATCACGCACATTGTGGCGTTCATCTGCTTGAGCTTAGGCCGTTCAGCTAAGTTCCGACTTGGGGTACGGGACATGTTCCTGATCACCTCTCTGGTATGGACGATAGCCAGTGCCTTTGCTGCACTGCCGTTTGTCTTCATCAACCACATCAGCTTCATTGACGCCTATTTTGAAACCATGTCTGGTATCACCACGACAGGCTCAACCGTATTAAGCGGCTTAGACAGCATGGCTCCAAGTATTCTGTTGTGGCGTTCTATACTGCAATGGTTAGGTGGCATCGGCTTCATCGTTATGGCGGTAGCGGTTCTGCCAATGCTCAACGTCGGTGGTATGCGCCTGTTCCAAACCGAATCATCCGATTGGTCAGATAAAAGCAGCCCACGAGCGAAAACGGTCGCCAAGAACATCGTGGCGGTTTATCTGGTTCTGACTGGGTTGTGCATCATTAGCTACCTGTTTGCAGGCATGGGTATCTTTGACGCAATCAATCATGCCTTCACAACACTGTCTACGGGTGGTTACTCAACATCAGATGGCTCGATGAACCACTTCTCTAACAGTGCTCACTGGGTGGGAACACTGTTCATGTTCCTTGGCGGCCTGCCGTTCTTACTGTTTGTTAGCGCACTGCGAGGCCGAAAACTCTCAATCCTCTACAAAGACGCGCAAGTGAGAGGTTTCACGTACCTGTTCTTGGTCACCAGCGCCGTAATATCAACATGGTTGGTGGTTAGAGATGGTTACACAGTCATGGATGCGATGCGTGTTTCGATGTTCAACATTGTGTCAGTCGTAACCACAACCGGTTTTGGCTTAGAAGATTTCACCGCGTGGGGCGCTTTGCCTACCACGCTGTTTGCCTTTTTAATGATGGCGGGCGCGTGCTCAGGTTCAACCTCTGGTGGTATCAAGATCTTCCGCTTCCAGATCGCGATGACCATGCTTCATAAGCAGATGATGAAACTGATTCACCCGTCGGGCGTGTTTGTTCAACGCTACAATCAGCGACCGGTGAATGACGATATTGTGCGTTCACTAGTCGCATTTGGTTTGATGTTCTTTATTACGATTATCTTAATTGCAGGTGGCTTGAGCGCGATGGGGCTTGATCCCGTGACCAGTATATCTGGCGCTATCACAGCCGTTGCCAACGTTGGTCCTGGTATGGGCAGCGTTATCGGTCCAACCGGGAACTTTGCTCCACTGCCCGACGCCGCTAAATGGTTGCTAAGCTTAGGAATGCTGATGGGGCGACTCGAGATATTGACGCTCATTGTTCTATTTTTCCCAGCCTTTTGGCGACGTTAACCAAGCACAAAATCAAGGAAACACAGATGAAATCATACGTACTTCTCGCTAGCGCATTGCTCGCAAACTCAGTATTCGTAAGTTCTGCCTTTGCTGATCAAATGGTCACCTTGCCTGATGGCAAGCAAGTGTTACTCAAAGATGATTTTACTTGGCAATACGTGGCACCAAAGCAAACGGAAGCAGCAACGACAACATCAGAGACTGCAGTGCCTGTCGTAGCCGTACCTGTCGCAACGAACACGCGTGGCACTACGATTGTGGTTAATAGTAAAAAGCCAAGCTTACAGCTGTCTCAGTCAGGAGTGGATGTTGTACTGGGTGCAAGTCGCTATGAAGATGGTGAGCTTATCATTCCGACAGCCATCACTAACCAAGGCACTCAAGCGGTCATTTTGGTATCACTTAACATCAGCGTATTTACTGCAGAAGGTGAGTTGTTGGCAGAAGAAGAAGTTGCTGTGTGGAAATCAATCAAACGAATGGCCGACACATACCTACGACCAAAGACGGGTGAAGAAGGCAAGCTCATCAAGCTCGACCTAGAACAACACCCTGAATATCAGATTAAAGCTGAGATTACTGAGGTACTGGCTCGCTAAACCGGAGTCACGTACAAATAAATAGCGAAGAAATGGCAAGCGCAGCCCGCCAACACAAACAAATGCCAGATGGCATGATTGTAAGGGATGCGTTTTGCCACATAGAAAATCACACCCAACGAGTAAATCACGCCACCGAGTGCTAGTAGCACCAAACCACCCATCTCGATATTCATCGCCAGTTGATAAACCACAATCAGCGATAACCAACCCATCGCCAAGTAAGTCACCAATGACAAACGCTTAAATCGGTAGACGAAGGCAATCTTCATAATGATTCCGACTAGCGCGATACCCCAAATCACTGCCATCAAACCCATCGCCAATGGTGTTCTTAAACTCACCAATAAAAATGGCGTGTAACTGCCCGCGATCAATAAGTAGATCGCACAGTGATCGAGAGTTTTCAGTAATCGCTTGGTCTTTTCTGTGGTGATCGAGTGATAAAGCGTGGAAGCGAGAAAGAGTAGGATAATACTGCTGCCATATACCGCCATACTCGCAATAGTCAGTATGTCGGCTTGATGGTCAAACGCACGAATCAGCAGCAGGATTAAACCAACCACGCCAAGCACAACACCCAAGCCATGGGTTATCGCATTGGCGCGTTCTTCGATGTCACTGTATTCGCTCGCCGATGATGCAGACATGATTATCCTACTAGAGTAAATGTTCGATTTGCCTAGTATTGCACATTAAGCTTACACGTGTAAGCTTAAATTTTTATGACATCTTTTATGACATTAATAACGCCTAAACGGTGTGATGAAGCTAAGGTCTCTAAAGCTACAGAACCAAAGAGCTAACTAAGATGCGTTGTCTAGATACTCAAGTACCATCTTGCCCGCATCTTGTGGTGACGTATCCAATGGCACACTCAATTGACGCTGCAGTTGGCCAATGCCTAACAAGCTCGCCAACATGCCTTTTGCACCATCGCGATTGCGGTCTATCTCAAACCACAGCTTAAGCTCCGTATCATCACGATGAGCAACCACTTCCAGCTCACGCCAGCGGCCATGATATGGACCAGTGGTAGGGACAAATTCAAACTCTTGTACAAACGGTAATTCAAAGCCATCTACCGCTTCACATTCAACTTGGCGAATACGCAGACCTTGAGCTTCGAGTTCGTTAAAAATGCCATCAAGAAGTGCATCTGGGCGAACCGTTAAAATATCCTTATCCGAAGGGTCAATCGCCATCGCAATATCGAGCCCGGTTTCAAGCCACACCTTTGAGTCACCAATCGTCACTGGGGTATTCAACGGCACATCAAACTCGCATTCAAAATCACGGGTTTCACCCGGCTGAATAACAAAGGAATACGGCAGGCTCCATTTGGCCAACGAGTATGTTTGGTGCATTCGACGTGTTTGACCGCCCTCTTGCCTTTGCGAATTCATAGTAATTTCTTTGACGTAACGACAGCACAAGTTGAGATCGATATTGTCGATCTCTTGTGGCTGAGCGCCACCATAGACATGCACAATAATGCTCGCCTTCTTGCCTGGATAAAGCACTTCCTGTTGCAATACAGAATCCACCTTGGCAGATCCAATTCCAAAACTTGCTAACGTTTTCTTTAAGAACGACATATGCACCTCCTTTAAAGCATCATCTTAAGCCTGAAAGAGGTTCAAACTCAAATATACTGCTCACACTATTTTAGCTCTAATATCGTCTATTTATCACTCAGGCGTCGATCGATAACTTAGATAGTGATAATCTAAGCCTTGATATGCATGCATATCATTATCCTGATTTATTCTTCGGATTGGCGAAAGCCAGACGAGTGACGCTTCAAGCAATTGAGGTGGAGCTCATGGTAAATCAGGCCATTAGATTGGCAATGGATATGCCTGACCGTTAGGTAAATTAATGCGCCCAACAGCTGTCAGGTTCTCGCACACCAACCGTAGTGCGATGCGTCGTCGTAGTGGCTTTGTTGCTGCTCCAACGGCTAAGAAATTGGCTCCTACAATGACTCTAGTTGAGAAGACTGCTTTATTAGCACCGACTACAACGAAAGTGATTAAAGCCGCTTAACAAAAAGCGCAGTTTTTACTGCGCTTTTTTCTTGCCCGCTCCCATCTTGAAATGTGTTTACACATTGGTATTCCCTACCCGATTTGATACCTTAGCCACAAATCATTATAAAATTTGTGGAGAAATAAAGTATGAAGTGTCACCGCATTGAAGAACTGCTTGAACTGATGGAGCCTGAGTGGCAGAAAGATCAAGAGCTTAACCTATTAGAGTTCATCATTAAGCTATCAAAAGAAGCGGGCTACCAAGGCAAGCTTGAAGAACTGACTGACGATGTTCTTATCTATCACCTAAAAATGCGCAACAGCGAAAAAGATGAGATGATCCCGGGCCTGAAAAAAGACCAAGAAGATGATTTCAAAACCGCAATTCTAAAAGCACGTGGCCTTCTTTAGTCGCCCGTTAGTTTAGAGCTCAATTGCCGTATAGATAAAACACTCAATTTTAAAAAGCGACCACCAGGTCGCTTTTTTGTTTCTGTTCGCTATTTTTTCGTCACAACTGTTATGACTTTTGTTGTTAAAGGTTGATAGCGTTAAAGAAATGAGAACAAGATTGTCGCTATAATCGCCATCCATAAGAATCTTCTAAAATAATAAGAGTGAGTGCGATAACAACAAATGCACCAAGCTCAATTTCAACAGGTTCTCTAAACCATACTTTCAAGTAATGTCGTCATGCCCGACTTAACCGGGCAAACAAGCCACAAAAAGGATAGTCCATGAGTCAGGATAAAATCGATATCAAAGATGTGACTCCTAAAACCTTTAACCCGAAAACACATAAAGGTAATGGAGATCGATTTAACCCAAGTAACCGAATCTATGTTCGAGAAAGCAAAGGTAAATTCCAACAACTGCGTCGCTATGGCGGTTGGTTCTTACTTTTACTTTTTGCGCTTATCCCATGGATTCCCTTTGGTGAACGTCAAGCGATCTTGCTCGATATCGGCAGCCAACAGTTCAACTTCTTTGGCACCACCTTATACCCGCAAGATCTGACCCTACTCGCGATCCTATTTATGATTGCCGCGTTTGGCCTGTTTTTCATAACCACCTTCTTAGGCCGTGTCTGGTGTGGCTATTTATGCCCACAAACCGTCTGGACCTTCATGTATATCTGGTTCGAAGAGAAGCTAGAAGGCGCTGCCAATAAGCGAAGAAAGCAAGACTCGGGCAAACTGACGAGCAATTTAATCCTCAGAAAAACCCTCAAACACATTGCGTGGTGGGCGATTGCCATTGCGACGGGCTTAACCTTTGTTGGTTACTTCATCCCAATCAAAGAGTTAGTGGTTGGCTTCTTTACCTTTAACTCGTCTTTCTGGCCGGTGTTTTGGGTACTGTTCTTTGCTGGATGTACTTATGCCAATGCGGGTTGGATGCGTTCAATTGTTTGTCTGCACATGTGTCCTTACGCGCGTTTCCAGTCGGCAATGTTCGATAAAGACACCTTCATCGTTGGTTACAACACAGAACGTGGTGAAAGCCGTGGCCCTCGCTCTCGTAAAGCCGATCCAAAAGAGCTTGGTCTAGGCGACTGTATTGACTGTAATCTGTGTGTACAAGTGTGCCCTACGGGTATCGATATCCGTGACGGCCTGCAATACGAGTGTATTAACTGCGGCGCGTGTATTGATGCCTGTGACAACACGATGGAGCGTATGGGCTATGAGAAAGGCCTGATCAATTACACCACCGAGCACAGACTTAAAGGTCACTCGACCAAGGTAATGCGTCCCAAGCTGTTGGGCTATGGCGCTATCTTGATCGTGATGCTGGGCTTGTTCTTCGCCCAAATCGCGAGCGTTGATCCTGCCGGCCTAAGTGTTCTGCGTGACCGAAACCAACTGTTTAGAGTCAATAACCAAGGGTTGGTTGAAAACACCTACACCTTGAAAGTGATCAACAAGACTCAACAAGAGCAAGAGTACAAACTCGATGTTAGCGGACTGCCCGATTCTATCTGGTATGGTAAACAGACGATTACTGTCGATCCAGGCGAGGTTTTGAACCTACCTATCAGTTTGGGCGCCGACCCAGAAAAACTGAGCTCACCAGTTTCGACAATTCAGTTTATACTCTCGGATAATGAAGAGTTTACGATGGAAGTCGAAAGCCGCTTTATCAAGAAGCTCTGATACCCGCACCGTAGTGCTTGGTATAACAACCCAATAAATGGAAAAAGGCTCAGTAATGAGCCTTTTTTATTCTATGACGATGCAAGCCTTTAACTTTGATAACCTGACTCCTGACTTCATGTGGTACGCACTGGAGAGCATTGGAGTTCGTGCTGAATCCGGGCTTCTCGCTCTCAACAGCTACGAAAACCGGGTGTATCAATTCACCGATGAAGACCGTAAGCGCTACGTCGTTAAGTTTTATCGTCCGCAACGCTGGAACAAGGCACAGATCCAAGAAGAGCATGACTTCGCACTCGAGCTTATCGAGCAAGAGATGCCTGTTGCTCCTCCAATACGAATCAACGGTGCAACCTTACATGAATACCAAGGCTACCTATTTGCACTATTTGAAAGTGTTGGCGGCAGACAGTATGAAGTTGACAATCTAGATCAATTGGAAGGCGTAGGACGCTTTCTTGGTCGTATTCATAAAGCCAGCGCGGGAAGAACATTCCAGCATCGCCCGACCATCAGCTTAGATGAATACCTTTATCAGCCACGTAAGATTCTAGAGAACTCTCAGTTTATCCCGACGCACCTAGAAAATGCCTTCTTCAATGACGTTGACCTTCTGATCAAAGAGCTAGAGAGCCAGTGGCCGAGCAACATTGAGAATATCCGCCTGCACGGTGACTGCCACCCTGGCAATATTTTGTGGCGCGATGGGCCAATGTTCGTCGATCTTGATGACGCACGTAACGGCCCTGCGATACAAGATCTGTGGATGCTGCTCAATGGCGAGCGCCAAGATAAGCTGATGCAACTGGATATTTTGCTAGAGAGTTACCAAGAGTTTTGCGATTTTAATACCGCACAACTGAAACTAATCGAGCCACTACGCGGTCTACGTATGGTGCATTACATGGCATGGTTGGCGAAACGATGGCACGATCCTGCGTTTCCTCTGGCCTTCCCGTGGTTTAATGATCCGAAATATTGGGAGCAACAAGTACTTGCTTGTAAAGAGCAAATTGCTACCCTGCAAGAGCCACCACTTTCGTTAATGCCTCAGTGGTAACAGCAATCGCAACATACAACTAGATAAAAATTCAAACATAATGGAGATTGGATAAATGAAAAAGCTATTCGCATTTTTCTCATTGATCATGTTGAGCCTTACCGCTCACGCTGCGAAATTTAACGAAGGTGAACACTACAAAGTTCTCGACCTAGAAGCATCAAAAAAACCAATGGTGACAGAGTTCTTCTCTTTTTACTGCCCACACTGTAATAGCTTTGAGCCAATCATCCAGCAGCTAAAACAACAGCTACCTAAAGACGCTAAGCTACAGAAGAACCATGTTTCATTCATGGGTGGCAACATGGGTCTGCCAATGAGCAAAGCTTACGCGACAATGATTGCACTGAAAGTTGAAGATAAAATGGTGCCAGTGATGTTTAACCGCATCCACACAATGAACAAGCCACCACGTGATGAAGAAGAACTGCGTCAAATCTTCCTAGACGAAGGCGTTGATGCGAAGAAATTCGATGCTGCGTATAACGGCTTTGCTGTAGATTCTATGGTTCGTCGCTTCGACAAAGCATTCAAAGACAGCGGCCTTTCAGGTGTACCCGCTGTTGTGGTTAACAACCGCTACCTAGTAGAAGCTCAAGGTATCAACTCTCTTGATGAGTACTTCGAGCTCGTGAACTTCTTATTAAAGAAGTAAGCCATTGATGAAAGGAAGCTTCGGCTTCCTTTTTTTTTGCTAGTTCAAAAATCATTATTGATAAATAATTAACCTGGAAGTTTAAAGCTTTACTGCTATTAATAACCCGTCCTAAGAACCTGTGGGCAAGGAGCCCTTGAATGAAAATAAAAATAACTCTCTTGGCATTGAGCGTTGCGGCTTCTCCCGCTTTTGCCAAGCTTGCAGACCAACAAGGTTTCAGTGGTGAAATCTCTCTCAATACCGGGGTTACCTCTTCCACCTCGAACTTTAATACCGATGCTGATAGCAATCTTTCATCCACAGATCAGAAGGCTTCTTCGGAAAGCTCTTTTCTGGTTGCTCCTTTAGGTAGTGTTGCTTATACCTTTGGTGAAAAGCTAAACCATCAGGTATACACAGGTACCGCGCGAGATGATGTAGCAACAGGTACTGTAGTTCTCGAAGTCGGTTACAAATACCAACTTGAGTCAGGCATGGTGATCGACGCTTCACTGCTGCCAACCATTATGTCTGGTGAAACTTGGGCTGATCCATACAACACCACATCAGCTCGCACCAAGACCGATGAAACTGGCAATGCGTTTCGTTTGAAGCTAAGCAACATTGCGGGCTCAGCTTTCTCGCTAGACATGGCCTATGCGACCAAAGATGTCGACAAGGATGATATTCAAGATCAAGAGCTCAAACGAGATGCCAATACTCTCTACTTGAAAGGTCAATATCGCCTGCCACTTAGTCGTACCATGATGCTTATTCCATCCGTCATCTATCAAACACGTGATGCTGATGGTAAAGCTGAATCTTACGACCAATTCGGTGGTGAGGTAAGCTTGTTTGGTGGCATGGGGCGTCACCAGTACGCACTAACAGCGGGTTACAACCAACGCTCTTACGATGCGAGCAACCCGATCTACGACAAGAAACGCAGCGACGACAATATCAACCTATTCGCCGCCTATGAGTATGATCAATTCATGGATTGGGAAAACTGGTCGTTTATTTCACTGGCAGGCTACGGCACCAGCGACTCGAACATTACCTTCTACGACGAGTCTCAATATATCGTTTCAGTTGGCTTGAACTACAAGTTCTAACCTTAGCGAGTATGAACTGCAATCCAACGAAAGCCTGCATCTAAGCAGGCTTTTTCTGCTTGCTAGACAGCTTGAGCCGTGAGTTGTTTCAGCAAGCGATCCATCGCGCGATAGCCTAGCGCTTCTGATAGATGTTTCTTTTCGATCTGCTCGTTACCGTCAAGGTCGGCAATGGTTCGTGCCACCTTAATAATTCGATGATAAGCACGAATCGATAAACCCAAGCGATGTAGTGCTGTCTCAAGAAACTCTGCATCTTCGCGTCGCAGTGGGCAATACTTCTCAATTTCTCGGCTACCTAACAGTGCATTCGATTTATGGTTGCGAGATAGCATTAACTCTCGCGCCTGCCTAACCCTTTGCTTAACTACTTGAGTGGTTTCACCGCGATCACCGCCTTCGGCCAACATTCCTTTTGGCAACAGAGGTATCTCCAATGACATATCGAACCTATCCAGCAAGGGCCCAGATAAGCGATTGAGGTAACGCAGGATGATCTGTGGGTTGGCGCGCGCCTGGTTACCTTCGTAATAACCCGTTGGACTTGGGTTAAGTGCACCGACCAATTGAAAACGCGCAGGAAAACGAGTCTTGCCCGCAGCACGGGAGATAATGATCTCGCCCGACTCTAGTGGCTCTCGTAATGAATCAAGCACCTTGCGCTCAAACTCCGGCATCTCATCTAAGAACAATAAGCCGTTATGCGCTAAAGAGATCTCTCCGGGGCGAGGCACCGAACCACCACCCACTAATGCCGCCATTGAACTGGAATGGTGAGGAGAGCGAAAAGGTCGTTGCTTCCAGTTGTATTGATTGATTTCTTGTTGCGTTAACGAGGCCACCGACGCGGTTTCCATCGCTTCGTCATCACTCATTTCAGGTAATAGGTCACGCAGTCGAGAAGCGAGCATAGTTTTTCCGGTTCCGGGTGGGCCAAGAAACAATAAGTTATGATTCCCAGCAGCGGCTATCTCTAGAGCTCGCTTTCCTTGTTGTTGGCCGATAATATCTTGTAGGTCGCGAAGCACTGAAACATCAGCCTGATGATGTTCCGTTCTATATAGCCCAAGCTGAGCCTGTCCACACATGTCAGCACAAACCTCCAACAAGGTTTGTGCAGATTTATGCGCTCCCTTGCCCACCAGCGCAGCCTGATCACCGTTATGATGTGGGACAACTAAGCATCGCTCTACACTGTCGGCGGCTAACGTCGCAGGCAAAACGCCCTTTACCGAGCGAAGTTCTCCTGACAATGCCAACTCACCGATAAATTCATGTTGAGCTATTTTTGATGTCGGAAGCTGATCTGACGCCACCAAAATCCCAAGCGCGATGGGCAGGTCAAAACGGCCACCTTCTTTGGGCAAATCGGCTGGGGCGAGATTGACCGTGATTCTTTTCGATGGAAACTCAAAGCGAGAATTGATGATCGCGCTTCTCACTCGGTCTTTAGATTCCTTGACCGTTGTTTCAGGTAGACCCACCAGCGTGAAGCCAGGCATTCCGTTGCTTATATGCACCTCAACGGTCACTTCTGGCGCCTCTACACCCACACTAGCTCGGCTATGAATTATCGCGAGTCCCATAACTTTCCTTTGTCTTTGATTTAAAAGTATTCGCTCTGGATATTCGTTGCTCACCAAAGCGATAAGGTTGTTATATAGCTTGGTGGAATGGTATTTTAATGTGAAAAAAGAATGACATTTCCCTTGTCATGCGGCAGATTTGTGTGATAACACTAGAGATGTAGACATTTACTGAAGACAATAAACGAGAAAACTCGAATATTATGATTTTTAACGCTCGCATTTACGCACTGATTAACCTGATTATCGTAGTCATTATTAAGACTGCGCGGGGGCGAGTGGGAAGAAAGTAACCACGAATTAGAAAAAACCCCCGCACTGACAAGTCCGGGGGTTTTTTCTAATTTAAACATTCGATTTTTATATTTTTGAGCATTTTCGGCTTTGCCGATTTACAGGAAGAATGGGAGCACAAGATGTGCAGAGACAAAGGAAACAGTTACCAAAATAAAGGTAATACGGGAGAATTCCGATGAAAGGCGCAGAACTAGTCGTATCCGCACTCAAGCAACAAGGAATTGAGACCGTATTTGGTTACCCCGGTGGTGCCATCATGCCAATCTACGATGCACTCTATGACGGCGGGGTTGAACATATCCTATGTCGCCATGAGCAAGGCGCCGCTATGGCCGCGATCGGCATGGCTCGAGCAACACAAGATGTCGCTGTTTGTATGGCAACGTCTGGCCCAGGTGCTACCAACCTAGTTACTGGCCTTGCTGATGCCTTTATGGACTCTATCCCAATGGTTGCCATCACTGGTCAAGTTGCGAGTTCCCACATTGGTACCGATGCATTCCAAGAAATGGATGTGATTGGTATGTCTCTGTCATGTACTAAACACAGCTACCTAGTAACTGATATTGAAGAGCTAGCTCCAACCCTCGCTGAAGCGTTTGTGGTAGCAAAGTCTGGCCGCCCTGGCCCGGTTATCGTCGATATCGCTAAAGACGTTCAACTAGCAGAAGCACCTGTTAACGCTCTTCCTGAATTTACTCCACCCGCAATTCCTGTTGCGACAACTGATGCCATTGAACAGGCACAGTACTTTTTGTCTCAAGCGACCCGTCCTGTTTTATACGTAGGTGGTGGTGTTCAACTTGCTAAAGCAACCGATGCGGTTCGTGAGTTTTTACGCCTAAACCCAATGCCAGCAGTAAGCACACTGAAAGGCTTGGGCACTATCGAACGTGACGACCCACACTACCTTGGCATGCTGGGTATGCACGGCACTAAAGCCGCTAACCTTGTGGTTCAAGAGAGTGACCTGTTGATTGTTGTCGGTGCTCGTTTTGATGACCGAGTAACTGGCAAACTCGATACCTTTGCGCCGCATGCTAAGGTTATCCATATCGATATCGATGCCGCTGAGTTCAGCAAACTGCGTCTTGCCAATGCGCCAATTCGCGGTGACATCAACAAGATCATGCCTCAACTAGAGCTAAGCCAAGACATCTCCTCTTGGGTTCATCACTCTGAAGGTCTTCGTAGCTCATTCAAATGGCGTTACGACCACCCTGGTGATCTGATTTTTGCTCCACTGCTGTTGAAGCAACTGTCAGACATGATGCCAGCAAGCTCTATCGTATCGACTGATGTGGGCCAACACCAAATGTGGGCAGCTCAGCACATTCAGCCTCGCGATCCACAGAACTTCATTACCTCTGCCGGTTTAGGCACCATGGGCTTTGGCTTGCCAGCTGCAATGGGTGCTTCGGTTGGGCGTCCTGATGACCAATCTATTCTTATCTCTGGTGATGGCTCGTTCATGATGAACGTGCAAGAGCTTGGCACGCTGAAACGCCGCCAAATCCCAGTGAAGATGGTACTTCTTAACAACTCTCGCTTGGGTATGGTTCGCCAATGGCAATCGTTGTTCTTCGATGGCCGCCATAGTGAAACTATCCTAGATGACAACCCAGACTTCGTAATGCTAGCGAAAGCGTTCGATATCCCGGGTAAAACCATCACGCGTAAAGAAGAAGTAGAACCAGCACTAAAAGAGATGCTAGAGAGCAAAACCGCCTACCTACTTCATGTTCTTATCGATGAAGAAGAGAACGTATGGCCACTAGTACCGCCAGGTGCTTCAAACAGTGAGATGTTGGAGAACACATAACATGAAAAGATACCTATTAGACATCAAAGCCGATGATAAGCCTGTACTACTAGAGCGTGTTCTTCGTGTTATCCGCCACCGTGGCTTTATTGTTAAGCAAGTCGCGGGCACTCAAAACCACGAAAGCAAAGTTGCGAGTGTTGAGATCATTGTAGACAGTGACCGTCCGATCTCTTTCTTAGTCAATCAAATCGAAAAGCTGTGGGATGTGCGTACCGTTGACGTTATCTCTATCAGTCGTAATGAATTGCCAAACAACAACTTACAACAAAAGATAAACGCATAAGGAACCACAAACATGACAGCTAAAACGGCAGACTATATTTGGTTTAACGGTGAGATGGTTCCTTGGGCAGAGGCGAACGTTCACGTCCTGACTCACGCAATGCACTACGGTACTTCCGTATTTGAAGGTGTTCGTTGCTACAACACACCAAAGGGTCCGGTTATTTTCCGTCACCCTGAGCACGCTAAGCGCCTAAAAGACTCAGCAAAAATCTACCGCTTCCCTATTCCTTACACTGAGGAAGAAATTATGGAAGCGACTCGCGAAACGCTACGTCAAAATAAGCTAGAGTCAGCGTACATCCGCCCTCTCGGCTTTGTCGGGAACGTTGGTTTAGGTGTATGTCCACCAGAAAACACTGAGATGGAACTGATCATCGCTGCTTTCCCTTGGGGCTCTTATCTAGGTGAAGAAGCGCTAGAGAATGGCGTAGACGCGATGATCTCTAGCTGGAACCGTGCGGCACCAAACACCATCCCAACCGCTGCTAAAGCGGGTGGTAACTACCTATCTTCACTACTGGTTGGTGGTGAAGCACGTCGTCATGGTTACGATGAAGGTATCGCGCTAAGTGTTGATGGTTACCTTTCTGAAGGCGCTGGTGAAAACATCTTTGTAGTGCGCAATGGCGTACTATCTACACCACCAGCGACCAGTGCAATTCTGCCGGGCATCACTCGTGATTCGATCATGACACTAGCAAAAGACATGGGTTATGAGATCCGTGAAGAGAACATTGCTCGCGAAGCGCTATATCTTGCCGATGAAGTATTCATGACAGGCACAGCTGCAGAGATCGTTCCGGTTCGCAGTGTAGACAAAATTACAGTAGGTGAAGGCAAACGCGGCCCTATCACTGAAAAGGTTCAAGCGGCTTACTTTGGTCTATTCAATGGCACCACTGAAGATAAGTGGGGCTGGTTAGACTATGTGTACCCAGCATACCAAACTTCAGAAAACCAAACACAAACAACTAAGTAAGCAACAGCCAAATATTTTATAAGGATTTAAGCAATGCCAATCTATCGTTCAGCAACGACTACCCACGGACGCAACATGGCTGGTGCGCGCGCTTTATGGCGTGCAACTGGTGTTAAAGATGATGACTTCGGTAAGCCAATCATCGCAGTTGTAAACTCTTTCACTCAATTCGTTCCAGGCCACGTTCACCTTAAAGACATGGGTCAATTGGTTGCGGGTGAAATCGAGAAAGCGGGCGGTATCGCTAAAGAATTCAACACCATCGCAGTCGATGACGGTATCGCAATGGGTCACGGCGGCATGCTGTACTCACTGCCATCACGTGAGCTTATCGCAGACTCAGTAGAATACATGGTCAATGCACACTGTGCAGATGCGATGGTGTGTATCTCTAACTGTGACAAAATCACTCCGGGAATGATGATGGCTGCAATGCGCCTTAACATCCCTGTGATCTTTGTATCAGGCGGCCCAATGGAAGCAGGTAAAACCAAGCTTTCAGATCAAATCATCAAGCTCGACCTTGTTGACGCGATGATTCAGGGTGCCGATCCAACGATTTCTGATGAGCAAAGTGAGCAAGTAGAACGTTCTGCATGTCCGACATGTGGTTCATGTTCAGGTATGTTCACAGCCAACTCAATGAACTGTCTAACAGAAGCACTTGGCCTATCTCAGCCAGGTAACGGTTCTATGCTGGCAACCCACGCAGACCGTGAAGAGCTGTTCATCAATGCTGGTAAACGCATCGTTGACCTAACTAAGCGTTACTACGAGCAAGACGACGAATCAGCACTGCCACGCAACATTGCTAACCGCGCAGCCTTTGATAATGCAATGGCGCTAGATATCGCGATGGGTGGTTCAAGCAACACAGTACTTCACCTTTTAGCGGCAGCTCAAGAAGGTGAGATTGATTTTGATATGGGTGATATCGACGAGATGTCTCGCCGTGTTCCACACCTATGTAAGGTTGCTCCTTCAACACCTAAATACCACATGGAAGACGTTCACCGCGCTGGTGGCGTAATGGCTATCCTAGGTGAGCTTGATCGTGCAGGTCTATTGAACAACCAAACTCGCACCGTTCTTGGTCTAAGCATGCAAGAGCAACTCGCTCAATACGACATCATGCAGACAGAAGATGAAGCCGTGCTTAAGTTCTTCCGCGCAGGCCCTGCTGGTATCCGTACCACCAAAGCTTTCTCACAAGATTGTCGTTGGGATCGCCTTGATGATGACCGCGTCGATGGTTGTATTCGTACCAAAGAGAATGCATTCAGCCAAGAAGGTGGTCTAGCGGTACTTTCAGGTAACATCGCCGTTGATGGTTGTATCGTTAAGACCGCGGGTGTTGATGAAGAAAACCTTAAGTTCCAAGGCCCTGCAATCGTATTCGAAAGCCAAGACACAGCAGTAGACGGCATCTTAGCGGGTAAAGTAAAAGCAGGCGAAGTGGTTGTTATCCGTTACGAAGGTCCTAAAGGTGGTCCGGGCATGCAAGAAATGCTCTACCCAACTACTTACCTAAAATCTATGGGTCTAGGTAAGTCTTGTGCTCTTCTAACTGACGGACGTTTCTCTGGCGGTACATCAGGTTTGTCTATCGGTCACGCTTCTCCAGAAGCAGCAAGTGGCGGTGTGATTGGTCTAGTGAACACTGGCGATATTATCACTATCGACATCCCTAGCCGCTCAATCACACTTGATGTGCCAGAAGCCGAGCTTGAAGCACGTCGCGTTAAACAAGATGCACTAGGCTGGAAACCTGAAAACCGTCAGCGTGAAGTGTCTTTCGCACTGAAGGCTTACGCAAGCATGGCGACCAGTGCCGACAAAGGCGCAGTGCGCGATAAGTCTAAACTTGAGGGCTAACTATGAGTGATGACACCTCCAGTCCCCAGAAACAAACTGGCGCAGATTATCTGCGTCAGATCCTGAGAGCGCCGGTTTACGAAGCGGCAATCGTGACACCTCTGCAGGATATGCCACGTTTAAGCGCGCGCATTGGTAATCAGGTTCAGCTTAAGCGAGAAGACCGTCAGCCGGTGCACTCGTTCAAGCTACGTGGTGCCTACAACATGGTATCAAGCCTTTCTGAGCAGCAAAAAGCCGCAGGTGTGATTGCTGCATCGGCGGGTAACCATGCTCAAGGTATGGCGCTGTCTGGCTCTAAGTTGGGTATTCAGACCACGATTGTGATGCCAAAAACCACACCAGACATCAAGGTTGATGCGGTACGTGGCTTTGGCGGTAACGTGGTTCTGCACGGCAGCAACTTTGATGAAGCTAAGGCAGAAGCCGAGCGTCTTTCTGCTGAACATGGCTTTACCTTTGTGCCTCCTTTCGATCACCCACTGGTGATTGCAGGGCAAGGTACGATGGGTATGGAGATGCTGCAGCAAAACGGTCACATGGATTATATCTTTGTGCCGGTTGGCGGTGGTGGCTTAGCTGCGGGTGTTGCAGTATTAGTAAAACAGCTGATGCCAGAGATTAAAGTCATTGCAGTAGAACCAGAAGATTCGTCTTGCTTAAAAGCGGCCCTCGATGCCGGTGAACCTGTGGTACTGGATCAGGTCAGCATGTTTGCTGATGGTGTTGCGGTTAAACGCATTGGCGAAGAGACATTCCGTCTTTGCCAACAGTACATTGACGGTCACATTGCAGTCTCTAGTGATGAGATCTGCTCTGCGGTGAAAGATATCTTTGAAGACACTCGTGCGATTGCTGAACCTTCAGGAGCGCTTGCTCTGGCTGGCTTGAAGAAGTTTGCTGAACAGAACCAACTGCAAGACAAGCAATTGGCAACGGTACTGTCTGGTGCTAACACCAACTTCCACGGTCTGCGTTATGTCTCTGAACGTTGTGAGCTGGGTGAGAAGCGAGAAGGTCTACTTGCTGTGACGATTCCAGAGCGACAAGGGGCATTCCTAGAGTTCTGTAATATTATTGGTGGTCGAGCGGTGACTGAGTTTAATTACCGCCACAACGACGAAAGCCTAGCGAATATCTTCGTTGGTGTACGTCTACAAGGTGGCCAAGAAGAACTCGAACACATCATCAATGACCTACGTGAAGGCGGCTACCCAGTTGTCGATCTCTCTGATGATGAGATGGCAAAACTGCACATTCGCTACATGATTGGCGGTAAACCATCGAAACCTTTGAAAGAACGTCTATACAGCTTTGAGTTCCCAGAATACCCAGGTGCATTGATTAAATTCCTTGATACCTTAGGTACCCACTGGAATATCAGCCTGTTCAATTATCGTAACCACGGTGCCGACTACGGTCGTGTATTGTGTGGCTTTGAGCTTGATGATGATGATTTGGCTCAGTTCTCGACACATCTACGAGAACTTGGCTATCAGTGTAAAGATGAAACCGATAACCCTTCCTACAAGTTCTTCTTGTCTTAAGAGTTAACGACCGAATCAAAAAGAGCGAGTATTTACTCGCTCTTTTTATTGGTACTGATTCAGCTCGAGCTTGAAAAGGATCTTCTTATAAAGAGATCATTAGATCGCCTTGCGATGATCCAGCCAATCTTGATGAAGTTGTTCACTCGATCCTAAATAATTGACCATCCATTCGATCAGTTTATGGTTATCGTCTTTTCGCCACACTAAACAACAATGACTCTGCGGGCTCGGTTCAGGCAGTATTTTCTCCACCAGCAAGCCTTGCTCGATAATAGGTGCAGCAATGTGTCTTGGCATATAACCCACCCCTACTCCATTTTTAAGGCATTCAATCGCGCTATACCAGTTGGGTAACAACAGGCGTCTTTGATTTGAGTAGTGGCCAGTGTGTCGCTTAGGGAGCACGCTAGAGGTATCGTCCAAACATATCGCGGGATACTGGCTAACAAACTCTTCATTGAGGTTTTGCTCTCGCACACACGGATGACTCGGCGACATCACAAACGCCCAATCTAAGCGCCCCATATCTTTGACCTCAAAGTCTCCACCAACCGGAATCGCCGAGGTTGCACCAATCACAATATCCGCTCTGCCCTGTGCAATGGCTTCCCAAGATCCGTTAAACACCTCCATGTTGATCTGAAGCTCTGCAAACTCAAAGGTTTGGTAAAACTCTTCAATCATCGGTTTCATCTTATCGAGCTTAACCACGTTATCAAGGGTTAGACGTAAGGTTTTCTTCCAACCACGCGCAGCTCGGCGAGTTTGCGCACTGAGTTCTTCCATCTGTCTCAGCAGTTGACGAGCCTCTTCAATAAACAGCTCCCCAGCAGGCGTCAGCTCTACTTTTCTTGGTAAGCGTCTGAAAAGTAGAACATCAAGCTCTTGCTCTACCTGCCTAACCCCATAGCTGATCGCCGATGGTACTTTGTGCAATTGCTCTGCAGCCGCAGTGAAGCTGCCCAAGCGAGCAACGGTATCAAGCATTTCTAACGAGGATTTAGAGAACATAAGCCTTCAAATTTTTTGATTGATAACTACATATTTTAGCGTTTTATTTTATCAGCTCTGAAAAATAGAATGTCAGCATAAATAAACAGGGGTTCCTTCTCCTGAGTATCTAACAATTTTTTTGATGATAAAAACATCACTACCTTTAGCTTAATGGCATCTTATGAATATTTCTAAATTTCAATTGGTCTACCTTGCAGTTCTTTCCATGCTTGGCTTTATTGCGACCGATATGTACCTTCCTGCATTTAAGGCAATGGAAGTCGATTTTGCAACCGGCCCAGAGCAGATTGCTCTGTCTCTAACCGTATTCCTTGGTGGCATGGCAATGGGTCAGCTTCTTTGGGGTCTGGCGAGTGACAAGTATGGTCACCGTAATACGCTAGCGGTTGGTCTTGTTATCTTTACTGCAGCTTCATTCGGCTTAGCATTCAGTACCGAAGTATGGCACCTACTGACACTGCGATTCATTCAAGCGATCGGTGTATGTGCTCCAGCGGTAATCTGGCAAGCAATGGTTATCAAGCGTTACTCGCAAAGCAGTAGCCAGCAAATTTTTGCAACCATAATGCCTTTGGTTGCGCTATCTCCTGCACTAGCACCGCAACTGGGTGTGTTGCTAGCAGACAGCTTTGGTTGGCACAGTATCTTTATCACACTGACGCTAATGGGCGCATTGTTGATCGCAACGACCATGGCTCAACCAAAAGAAGCGCCAGAAGTAAAACAGACATCGATTAAGACAGACATCAAGATGTTGCTTAAATCAAAGCCTTACATGGGTAATGTTTTAATGTTTGCATCAGCATCTGCAGCGTTCTTCGCTTACCTAACGGGTATGCCAGAGATCATGGCTCAACTAGGTTATGAAGCAAAAGACATCGGTTTGAGCTTTATCCCACAAACAATCGCGTTCATGGCGGGTGGTTACTTCGGTAAGCAAGCAGTGAAGAAATATGGCGATGGCGTTGTACTAAGAAACCTTATCGGTTTGTTCAGCGTAGCGGCGATGCTTATCTTCATCGCATCACAATGGGAACTGACGTCAATCTGGCCTCTACTTGCGCCTTTCTGTTTGATTGCTGTCGCAAACGGCGCACTTTACCCAATCGTAGTAAACCGTGCCCTATCAAGCGCTAAACAGAGCCCAGCAACAGCTGCTGGTCTACAAAACAGCCTACAAATCAGTATCAGTGGCCTATCAAGTGCATTGGTCGCAGCAATGGCTAGCCAAGCACTAAGCGCAACGGGTATCGCGGTTGTGATTTGCTTGGGTGCATTGTGGGTTGGCTATATTGTTTCGAACAAAGAGCTTTCTGAACACTTCGCGACACCAGACAACTCTCGAGTGGTCGCTGACGAGAAACAAGATTAGTTTCTGGATTAACGAAAACAAAAAAGAGCGAGATTACTCGCTCTTTTTCTATATCTAGATAAATAAGAAAAAGCCTGTAGCGGTACTACTGACTTTCATTTAAATCATCTTATTTATTAAGAGACTACTTTTTCTTAGTCGGACGCTGCCAGTCAGCAATCTTACGTTCTTTCGCACGGCTGATAACTAGCTCATTTTCAGAAACATCGCGTGTTACGGTAGAGCCAGCTCCAACGGTAGCACCATTACCAATCGTAACAGGCGCGATTAATTGGCTGTCTGAACCAACGAATACGTCGTCGCCGATGATGGTCTTAAACTTATTCGCACCATCGTAGTTACAAGTAATTGCACCCGCACCCACGTTTACGCGCTGACCAATTTCAGCATCGCCTAGATACGTTAAGTGGTTCGCTTTAGAACCTTCACCAAGGCGAGTGTTTTTCACTTCGACAAAGTTACCAACGTGCGAGTTATTACGCATGTCAGCACCAGGACGTAAACGAGTGAAAGGACCAACCGTACAGTCTTCACCAACTGTTGCACCTTCAATCACGCTGTATGGGCGAACAATGGTGTTGTCATCGATCTCACAGTCTTTCAATACACAACCAGTGCCGATAATCACGTTGTCGCCAATGCTGACGCTGCCTTCGATGATAACGTTAGTGTCAATCTCAACGTCCATACCGCACTGCAGTTCACCACGTAGATCAAAGCGGCTTGGGTCGCGTAGCATTACGCCTTGCTTCAATAACTTGTCTGCTTGCTCAGCTTGGTAAGCGCGCTCTAGACGAGCCAGTTGAGAGCGGTCGTTTACGCCTTCCACTTCAATTGGGCTTACTGGGTGTACCGCTTCAACTGCACGACCTTCGTCGTGAGCCGCTGCGATAACGTCAGTCAGGTAATATTCACCCTGTGCGTTGTCGTTACTTAGGCCAGACAACCAGCGCTTGAGATCGCCACCAGTCGCCACCATAACGCCAGTGTTGATCTCTTTGATAAGCTTCTGCTCATCCGTTGCATCTTTCTGTTCAACGATAGCCACAACAGGGCCATTACGACGAATAATACGTCCGTAACCCATTGGGTTGTCTAACACGACAGTAAGTAGCGCGATACCACCGTTTGGTTGAGCGTCTAATAGGTTTTCAATGGTTTCAGGTGAGATCAGTGGAACATCACCGTAGAGCACCAATACTTTTTCATCATCAGCGAAATGTGCAGATGCTTGATCCACAGCGTGGCCTGTGCCGAGCTGTTCAGCTTGCAGTGCCCAGTTTACAGATTCTTCAGCTAAGGTAGCCTTCATCTGATCACCACCGTGGCCGTAAACCAGGTTGATGTTTTGAGCGCCTAGACCATTACATGTATCGATAACATGCTTCACCATTGGCTTACCCGCAAGTGTGTGCAGAACCTTTGGTGTGTTTGAATACATGCGAGTGCCTTTGCCCGCCGCGAGAATTACCGCGCTAAACTTCATTGTAAACCTATCCAACGTTATTTTTATTAAGCCGATATTGTAACCGTTTTTGGGCAAAAAATTAAATCGCAATAACCATTTAACCAGTAGTGATACGTAAAAGAAGCATTTTTGAGAATCTAAAAATGCAAAAAGGCGACCCTTAGGTCGCCTTTGTCTCAGAGTCTATAATCTTAAAAAGATTAACGACGCTGTTTTGTCAGTTCGATAACTCGTAACTGAGCAATGGCTTTAGCCAGTTCACCGGCCGCTTGTGCGAAGTCTATGTCGCCATGCTGATTTTGGATATTCTCCACAGCCTTGCGTTTAGCTTCTTCCGCCTTTGCTGCGTCTAGCTCTTCACCACGGATAGCTGTATCAGCCAGTACAGTCGCTGTACCAGGCTGAACTTCTACCATACCACCAGAAACATAAATGATTTCTTCGTGGCCGTGCTGCTTAACAATACGCACCATACCAGGCTTGATAGCGGTCAGCAGTGGAGTATGACCATGGAAAATACCAAGCTCACCCTCACTACCGGTCACCTGAAACGTCTCTACAAGGCCTGAGAAAATTTGTTTCTCTGCACTTACAACGTCTAGGTGAAAGGTTATTGCTGCCATATCGCCTCCTAGTTAGCCTTATAGCTTCTTAGCATTCTCGATAGCTTCGTCAATTGCACCACAGTACATGAACGCTTGCTCTGGAATGTCATCGTATTCACCAGATAGAAGACCTTGGAAGCCACGTAGAGTCTCTTTAAGAGGTACGTAAACGCCTGGGTCACCTGTAAATACTTCCGCTACGTGGTAAGGCTGAGTTAGGAACTTCTCAATCTTACGAGCACGAGATACAACTTGCTTATCTTCTTCAGATAGCTCATCCATACCTAGGATAGCAATGATATCTTTCAGCTCTTTATAGCGCTGAAGAGTAGACTGAACGCCACGAGCGATGTCGTAGTGCTCTTGTCCAACTACCAATGGATCCAGTTGACGTGAAGTAGAATCTAGCGGGTCGATCGCTGGGTATAGACCCATAGATGCGATGTTACGGTTAAGTACAACCGTTGCATCCAAGTGAGCGAACGTTGTTGCTGGAGACGGGTCAGTCAAGTCATCCGCTGGTACGTATACCGCCTGTACAGACGTGATAGAACCAGATTTAGTTGACGTGATACGCTCTTGTAGAACACCCATTTCTTCAGCTAGTGTAGGTTGGTAACCTACCGCAGAAGGCATACGACCTAGAAGTGCTGATACTTCAGTACCTGCTAGTGTGTAACGGTAGATGTTATCAACGAACAATAGAACGTCACGACCTTCGTCACGGAAGCGCTCTGCCATTGTTAGACCAGTCAGTGCAACACGTAGACGGTTACCTGGTGGCTCGTTCATCTGACCGTAAACCATCGCTACTTTTGATTCTTCAGGTTTTTCGATGTTTACAACACCTGCTTCCTGCATCTCAAAGTAGAAATCGTTACCTTCACGAGTACGCTCACCTACACCTGCAAATACAGATAGGCCTGAGTGTTGAAGTGCGATGTTGTTGATAAGTTCCATCATGTTAACGGTCTTACCTACACCAGCACCACCGAATAGACCGATTTTACCACCCTTAGCGAATGGACAAATCAAGTCGATTACTTTAACACCAGTTTCTAGAAGAGCTGTCTCGTTAGACTGCTCTTCGTAGCTTGGAGCTTCACGGTGAATGGCGTAATGCTCTTCAGCACCAATCTCGCCACACTCATCAATCGCGTCACCTAGGACGTTCATGATACGACCCAATGTCTTAGTACCTACTGGTACTGAGATTGGAGCGCCAGTATTTTCAACTGTCAAACCACGACGTAAACCATCAGAGCTACCCATTACGATTGCGCGAACTACGCCACCGCCAAGTTGTTGCTGAACTTCAAGAACTAGACGTTCTTGTACTTCATTAACATTCAGAGCGTCGTATACACGAGGTACTTCACCCTGTGGGAACTCTACGTCGACTACCGCACCGATGATCTGTACGATCTTACCTGTAGCCATCGTTAATCCTCTAACTATTTAGTTTTACCTAAGCTTAAACCGCAGCTGCGCCTGAAACGATCTCAGAAAGTTCTTGTGTAATCGCCGCTTGACGCGCTTTGTTATACACAAGTTCTAAGTCATCAATAATGTCACCAGCGTTATCTGTTGCTGATTTCATTGCAATCATTCGAGCCGCTTGCTCACAAGCAAGGTTCTCAACCACACCTTGGTACACTTGAGATTCGACATAGCGAACCAATAATGCATCTAGTAGTGGTTTTGGCTCGGGCTCATAAATGTAGTCCCAAGAATGACTGCGTTTCATTTCTTCGCTGTCTGATTTAGGCAAAGGAAGTAATTGATCGATCGTTGGTTCTTGAACCATAGTGTTTTCAAACTTGTTGAACACTACGAACAGGCGATCTAATTCGCCTTCATCATATTTCTTCAGCATAACGCTTACAGAGCCAATCAAGTCTTCAAGGCTTGGACGATCGCCCAGACCAGAAACTTGAGCTGCCACTTTCGCGCCGCTGTTGTTGAAAAATGCTGTCGCTTTTGAACCTACAATTGCAAGTTCAACGTCAGCACCTTTCTCAGACCAATCTTTCATATCGTTCATGGCTTTTTTGAACAAGTTAATGTTCAAACCACCACAAAGACCACGGTCTGTAGAAACGATGATGTAACCAACACGTTTGGCTTCACGTTCCTCAAGATAAGGATGCTTATACTCGAGGCTACCATTAGCCAAATGACCGATCACTTTACGCATTGTTTCTGCATATGGACGAGTAGCTTCCATTGCGTCTTGAGAACGACGCATTTTTGAAGCTGCTACCATTTCCATTGCTTTCGTAATCTTCTGTGTGCTTTTAACACTACCGATTTTATTACGTATCTCTTTTGCGCCGGCCATCGTTACTCTCCGTTAATGGTATGAGGTGGCCCTAAGACCACCTACCAATTACCAGGTCTGGGTTGCCTTGAAATCGTCAACAAGCTTCTTCAGCTCAGCTTCGATTTCTTTATTGAAAGCACCCGTTGTGTCGATCTGTGTTGCTAGATCGGCATATTGACCACGAGCAAACGACAGTAAAGCAGCTTCAAAGTCTAGAACTTTAGAAAGTTCAACGTCTTGAAGGTATCCACGCTCTGCAGCGAAGATTACTAGAGCTTGGTCAAATACAGACATAGGAGCGTATTGCTTCTGCTTCATCAGTTCTGTAACTTTTTGACCGTGGTCTAGCTGCTTCTTAGTCGCTTCATCAAGATCCGAAGAGAACTGAGCAAATGCTGCAAGTTCACGGTATTGAGCTAGAGCAGTACGGATACCGCCAGATAGCTTCTTGATGATTTTAGTCTGCGCCGAACCACCTACACGAGAAACTGAGATACCTGGGTCAACAGCTGGACGTACGCCCGCGTTGAATAGCTCAGTTTGTAGGAAGATCTGACCATCAGTAATCGAGATTACGTTCGTTGGTACGAATGCAGATACGTCACCAGCTTGCGTTTCGATGATAGGTAGAGCAGTTAAAGAACCAGTCTTGCCTGTCACTTCACCGTTAGTGAATTTTTCTACGTATGCTTCGCTTACACGAGCAGCACGCTCTAGTAGACGAGAGTGAAGGTAGAAAACATCACCTGGGAACGCTTCACGACCTGGTGGACGCTTAAGTAGTAGCGAGATTTGACGGTAAGCTACAGCTTGCTTAGATAGATCATCATAAACAATCAGTGCATCTTCACCGCGATCACGGAAGTATTCGCCCATCGCACAACCAGCATACGGTGCAAGGTATTGCAGCGCTGCAGATTCAGAAGCAGATGCAACAACAACAACAGTGTTTGCTAGTGCGCCGTGCTCTTCTAGTTTGCGAACTACGTTAGCAATAGTCGACGCTTTTTGGCCGATAGCTACGTAGATAGAGAAAATACCAGAATCTTTTTGGTTAATAATCGCATCGATCGCCATTGCTGTTTTACCAGTCTGACGGTCACCGATTACTAGTTCACGTTGACCACGACCGATAGGGATCATTGAGTCAACAGACTTGTAACCAGTTTGAACAGGTTGATCTACCGATTTACGGTCGATTACACCTGGTGCGATAATTTCTACAGGCGAAGTCAATTTAGCTTCGATTGGACCTTTACCATCAATTGGCTCACCTAGCGTGTTTACAACACGACCAAGCATTTCAGGACCTACTGGTACTTCTAGAATACGACCAGTACCTGTAACTTTCATGCCTTCCTGTAGGTCAGCATACGGGCCCATTACAACAGCACCAACCGAATCACGGTTCAAGTTTAGTGCTAGAGCGTAACGGCCACCCGGTAGTTCGATCATTTCACCTTGCATCACGTCCGCTAGGCCGTGGATGCTAAGGATGCCATCGCTTACAGAAACGATAGTACCTTCATTGCGAGCTTCACTAACAACGTCGAAAGATTCAATACGTTGTTTAATTAGATCGCTAATTTCAGTGGAATTAAGTTGCATGCTCCAATCCCCATTAAGACTGCAATGCATCGCTCAGGCGGTCTAGACGACTGCGCGCTGAGTTATCGATGACTAGGTCTCCGGCTCGAATAATAACTCCACTAAGTAGAGTCTCATCTATACTGCAATTCAGCTGAACTTTGCGCGCTAAGCGCTGTTCCAATTTGCTGCTGATCTCTGCGCGTTGTTCTTTAGAAAGTTCAACCGCTGAAGTGACTTCAACGTCGATCTCTTTCTCGTGCTCTTGTTTGAGCAATAAGAACTCTTTGCAAACATCAGGAAAAGCCATTAAGCGGCCATTCTCTGCCATTACTTTTATCAAGTTCTGGCCGAATTCATCAAATTGTTCGCCACAAATTACAATGAATACTTCAGCTAATTTTTCAGCAGTTTGAGAGCTGCTTAAGAAATTGTGAACATCATCATTTTGTGCCACTTCGGCAGCAAAAGTAAGCATCTGACCCCATTGGTCTAGCTCACCTTTCTCTACCGCAAAGTCAAACGCTGCTTTAGCATAGGGGCGTGCGATTGTAGTCAAATCAGACATATACAGCCCCTTGCTTTAAAGTTTTGCAGTAATGTTGTTAAGAAGATCATCGTGTACATCTTTATCGATTGTACGCTCAAGGATTTTCTCAGCACCAGCAATTGCCAGAGTTGCGACTTGTTTGCGCAGGTCATCACGGGCACGTGTGCGCTCAGCTTCAATTTCGGCTTCCGCTTGCGCTAAGATTTTCTGGCGTTCTGCCTGAGCCTCTTCGCGAGCTTCATCAATAATTTGAGCCTTGCGTTTATTTGCCTGTTCAATAACCTCAGTTGCGGTGCGCTTCGCTTCTTTCAATTGGTCAGAAGCGTTGGCTTGTGCTAGATCCAAGTTTTTAGCAGCGCGTTCAGCGGCTACTAGACCGTCAGCAATTTTTTTCTGACGCTCTTCAATTGCTTGCATGATTGGTGGCCATACATATTTCATGCAGAACCAAACAAACATAGAAAAAGCAATTGCTTGACCTAACAGAGTTGCGTTCATATTCACAACAGCTACCCCTCGTTAAGAATCAACTACAAAAATTTAATTAACTAATTAACAGTTAATTAGCCTGCTAGTTGACCAACAAATGGGTTAGCAAACGTGAATAGTAGTGCGATTACGATACCGATCATTGGAACAGCATCCAGTAGACCAGCGATGATGAACATCTTAACTTGTAGCATTGGAGCCATTTCAGGTTGACGCGCAGCGCCTTCTAGGAATTTACCACCAAGAATAGCAAAACCAATTGCAGTACCTACGGCACAAAGACCAACAATAATAGCAACAGCGATTGCTGAAAAACTTAGTACAGTTTCCATTTACGTTCTCCGATTAACATTAATAGTTAGAATAAAACTTAAAAATTTTTAGTGATCGCCATCTTCATGGGCCATTGATAAATAAACAATTGTTAACATCATGAAAACAAATGCTTGAATCAAAATAACCAAGATATGGAAGATAGCCCAAGGTAGAGAGCCTACCCATTGTAAATACCACGGTAGCATTGCCGCACAAAGAATGAATACAACCTCACCTGCGAACATGTTACCGAATAGACGCATACCAAGTGATAGAGGCTTCGCGAGTAGCGATACCACTTCAATCAGTAGGTTAAACGGGATCATGATTGGGTGATTAAATGGATGTAAAGCAAGTTCTTTGGCAAATCCACCTAAGCCTTTTACTTTGATGCTGTAGTAGATCATCAGAGCAAAAACACCTAAGGCCATTGACATGGTTATATTAACATCAGCTGAAGGAACCACTTTCAAATAAGGGATACCTAGCCAATGCTCCGCAGGATATGGTAAGAAATCGATAGGCACTAAGTCCATCAAGTTCATTAAAATAATCCAGCAGAATATAGTCAGTGCTAATGGAGCAATCAGAGGGTTGCGGCCATGGAAAGTGTCTTTAACGTTGCCATCAACGAATTCAACTACCATTTCAACAAAACACTGAAGCTTACCAGGTACACCTACTGTTGCTTTCTTAGCGACTGAGCGAAAAACCCAAAGGAATAACATCCCTGTCAACACCGAAAAAAACAGACTGTCTATATGTACGTTCCAGAAACTTGTCTCCTCTACAAGACCAAACTTAGCTAAAGAAAGGTTTTGTAAGTGGTGCTCAATGTATCCGGATGCTGTTGGCGCAGCCATAACTCATCCTATTTTTTATTGTTAATGAAAAGCACTGGCGCAAAGATATTAATACCTAGAACCAGTAAATAGGTCAGTTTGAGGGGAACTAATTCCACCTGCATATACATGTAGACAATAGAGAATAGTAGAACTGTGATAAGGATTTTTAGCGCTTCGCCTGCATAGAACGACGCCGCAACTAACTTAGTTGCGCGAGCTCCACTAAATAGGAAAGCACACACACAAAAAACTGCATTTGCGATGACAAAAATACCGCCACCGATTAATGCAGCAAAACCCCAATCAGGATTAACAGCTAAACCTAACCCTATCGCCACTAATATAACCGCGCTAAGCTCGATCAATAACATTTGCTTTGCAAGCACTCGTCCTGGTCTTGCTAACGCCGCTACCATGTATTCGTTCCTCTTTTAAGCCTTCTTTACTACTCGCTTAAAAGCGTGCTGAGAAATTGGCGAAAATTATACGTTCAGCCAAATTGATTGCAATAACAATGCAGCAATCATTTACATTTTTGCATACAAACCTACAACTTTTGTACGAAATTACTTGTTTATTACATAATTGACCTAAATCAATTATCTCATTTAGTACTCTAGTTTAGCAATAAGTTGCTCTAATTTGTGAGGCTCATCAAGAGTAATTGTCACTTTTGACTTACCGCTAACAGAACGAGTAACTGAAACGTTTGCTTGCAATTTTTCCGTGAGTCTTCGTGAAAGTTCGATAGCTTCTGTGTCTTCAGGCTTCGATTCACCTTCAACGTCTGGTTTTAAGCACTTTTTGACAAGTTGCTCAGTTTGACGCACGGTCATTTTTTTGGTTGCCGCAGTGTTTGCTGCTTCAACCTGGGTATCACCTTCAAGCGCAAGCAGTGCTCGAGCATGCCCCATTTCCAGTTGTTTATTGGAAACTAAACCTTTTACTTCATTTTCGAGCTGATTTAGACGTAATAAGTTACTCACCGTAGCTCTCGATTTACCGATTACATCAGCGACTTGTTGGTGTGTCAGCTCAAATTCGTTCTGTAGTCGCTCTAGCGCTTGTGCTTCTTCGATAACATTCAGATCTTCACGCTGAATATTCTCAATCAACGCCATCGCGATAGCGGCTTTGTCTTCGACTCTCTTGACCAAACATGGCACTTGTTTAAGGCCAGCTTGACGAGCCGCTCTCCAACGACGTTCACCAGCAATAATCTCGAACTGGTCGTGCGCCAATGGGCGAACTACGATCGGTTGGATAATGCCTTGAGATTGAATTGATGCTGCCAGCTCTTCTAGCGCTTCAGGCGCAATATCCTTACGCGGTTGATATACACCAGGCTTCAAGCAACCAACAGCCAGTTCAATAAGCTCACCATCAGCCGACAACGCCTGACTATGAGAAGCAACTTGCTGTTTTTCACGAGCCAATGAGCTAGTTGCAAGTAATGCATCTAACCCTTTTCCTAAACCACGCTTAGACATTGAGCGAATTCCTTTGGTTAGACCTATACTGGGACTTCTTCACGACGCAACATTTCGCCTGCAAGAGCAAGATATGCCTTAGCACCTGCGGAATACTTGTCGTAGTACATTGCTGGCTTGCCATGACTCGGCGCTTCTGCCAAACGTACATTTCGAGGGATCACAGTTCGGTAAACTTTGCTACCGAAGTGTTTTTTGAGTTGATCAGAGACTTCATTCGATAAGCGGTTACGAGGATCATACATTGTACGAAGAAGACCTTCGATCTTCAGATTCTCGTTTACTACCGCAGCGAGCTTACTGATGGTATCCATCAACGCAGTCAAACCTTCCAAAGCAAAATATTCACATTGCATAGGAACCAATACGGAATCGGCCGCAGCCATCGCGTTGATTGTAAGAAGGTTCAATGAAGGTGGGCAATCAATAAAGATGAAATCATAGTTGTCGCGAATGGATTTGAGTGCGTTTTTTAAACGAACTTCACGAGCAAATACTTCCATTAACTTGATTTCTGCCGCAGTCACATCACCGTTTGCGGCGATGAGGTCATAATTGCCAGATGTACTTCGGCAAACTACCTCATCAAATGGGGTGTCTTCAACCAGCAAATCGTAAGCAGTTGCTTCAACTTGATACTTATCGACACCGCTCGCCATAGTGGCATTACCTTGAGGATCGAGGTCAACAACCAATATCTTGCGTTTTGTTGCCGCCATTGATGCTGCCAAATTAATGCAAGTTGTTGTTTTTCCTACGCCGCCCTTCTGGTTGGCAATTGCTACGATTTTACCCACTATGGCCTCGCTGATTATCCCTGACGCGATAAAGTAACTAGATGACGCTCTCCATCAAGCTCTGGCACTTGCAAAGCTTTAATGTCTGTCACTGAACACCATTCAGGTAACAGGTCGATTTCGTCTCTAGGATGTTGTCCCTTAAGAGCCAAAAATACACCGGATTGCTCTTTAGGTAAATGGTGACACCACTCTACCATGTCTGTCATTGACGCAAATGCGCGACTGAGCACTGCATCAAACTTTTCTTCTGGTTGAAATTCTTCAACGCGACTTTGAACCGGTACCACGTTGTCGATACCCAGCTCATGAATCACCTGTTTGATAAAACGAATACGCTTACCTAGGCTGTCTAGCAAGTAAAACTCGCAGTCTGGATTCATGATTGAGAGCGGAATCCCAGGAAGACCAGGTCCCGTACCCACATCGATAAAGCGCTTACCTTGTAAGTGAGTGCTAACAATGATGCTATCTAAGATATGTTTCACCATCATTTCTTGTGGGTCACGAACTGATGTTAGGTTATAAGCTTTGTTCCACTTGTTCAGTAACTCAACGTAGCCAACCAACTGGCCACGTTGTTTTTCAGATACTTCAAGTTCAGTCTGGCCAATAAGGTGATCCAGTTTTTCGCGTAATGCGCTCATTATGCTTCCTCACCTTTTTTCAACAGGCCGTGTTTTTTCAAGTAAACCAACAGAATTGAGATTGCTGCAGGTGTGATACCTGAAATTCGCGAAGCAATACCAATTGAGTCAGGCTTAGCTGTCGTTAGTTTAAGAACCACTTCGTTAGAAAGTCCTTTTACCTTGCTGTAATCGATATCAGCAGGCAGTTTGGTGTTTTCATGACGCAGTGATTTTTCAATTTCGTCTTGTTGACGCTGAATGTAACCATCGTACTTCACTTGGATCTCAACTTGCTCAGACGCTTGTTGATCTTCCAGTGCAGGACCAAAACGATCCAATGCGGTTAACTGTGAATAAGTCATTTCAGGGCGACGAAGAAGATCTTCACCGCTCGCTTCACGAGACATTGGTGTTTTCAGAATTTGGTTCAGTTGATCAATATCTTCAGATTTTGGATTAATCCAAGTCTCTTTCAGACGTTGACGCTCCTTCTCCATGTTTTCCATCTTCTCGTTGAAACGAGCCCAACGAGCGTCATCAACAAGGCCAAGTTCACGCGACTTTTCAGTCAAGCGGATATCGGCGTTGTCTTCACGAAGCAGCAGACGGTATTCCGCGCGAGACGTAAACATGCGGTAAGGTTCTTTGGTACCCATGGTAGATAGGTCGTCGATAAGCACGCCCATGTAAGCTTGGTCACGACGTGGACTCCAGCCTTCTTTGCCTTGAGTAAACAAACTTGCATTCAGACCGGCCATCAAGCCTTGTGCAGCCGCTTCTTCATAGCCAGTGGTACCGTTGATTTGACCCGCAAAGAATAGACCTTTGATAAACTTAGTTTCGTAAGTCAGCTTAAGGTCGCGAGGATCAAAGAAATCGTACTCAATCGCATAGCCAGGGCGAACGATATGAGCATTTTCAAAACCCTTCATCGAACGAACAATTTGAACCTGTACATCAAACGGCAGACTGGTAGAGATACCATTCGGGTATAGCTCGTGAGTCGTTAGACCTTCTGGCTCAATAAAAATTTGGTGACTGTTCTTGTCAGCAAAACGCATTACTTTGTCTTCAATCGAAGGGCAGTAACGAGGGCCAATGCCTTCAATCACACCCGCGTACATAGGGCTGCGATCAAGGTTGGCACGAATTACGTCATGCGTATTTTCATTGGTATGCGTGATGTAACATGGAATTTGACGAGGTTGTTGAGCTCGGCTGCCCATGAACGAGAAAACAGGCGTCGGGTTATCACCGTGCTGAACCTCAAGCTCAGAAAAATCAACGCTACGCGCATCGATACGAGGAGGAGTACCTGTTTTCAGGCGATCAACTCGGAATGGAAGATCACGAAGACGGTCAGCCAGTGCGATCGATGGTGGATCACCAGCACGGCCACCTGAAGAACTTTCCATACCAATATGGATCTTGCCGCCTAGGAATGTGCCCACAGTCAGAACCACAGCGCTTGCGCGGAACTTAAGGCCCATCTGCGTTACCACACCTACCACTTGATCCTGTTCAACGATCAAGTCATCAACCGACTGTTGGAACAAAGTCAGGTTTGGCGTGTTTTCAAGAACGTTACGAACAAAGGCTTTGTACAGTGCGCGGTCAGCTTGTGCACGAGTAGCACGAACCGCAGGGCCTTTTGATGCGTTCAATGTTCTGAACTGAATACCTGCATGATCAATAGCTTGCGCCATTAATCCACCCATTGCATCGACCTCTTTTACCAAGTGGCCCTTACCGATCCCGCCAATGGCTGGGTTACAAGACATTTGTCCTAGTGTATCGATATTATGAGTAAGCAATAACGTACTTTGACCAGTACGTGCAGATGCGAGTGCGGCTTCCGTTCCTGCATGGCCACCACCAACAACGATGACGTCAAATTTTTCGTGATAAAGCATGAACCGACCTCAGGTATTCAAACGTTTTCTAGATTGATAAAAAGGAGCGATATTCTACCTGTTTTCATAGCCTGAGAAAACGTTTTTGGGATTTTTCGAAAAAGCTGTTTTTAATTAATATAGATAAGATCTTTAAGGAGATCTTTTATTAGATCTATTATTAGGATCGAGGGTATCTGTGGATAAGTCGGAAATGATCAACGAGATCATGGATCTTTTTTGGATCAAATGATGTGATCTAACTTTGATCAGGATGAGGATTAGCTGGGATCAAAATGGCTACTTATTCACAGGAGGAAATTAGCCTAAAACTTGTTATTTGGATAACTATAGGTTAATCACCGTATATGTATGATCTTATCCACAGCAGAAATTGAAAATAGATCGCTAATTTTCGGTGTTTTTGAAAAAAAGTTATTCACAATCACGATGTTCAGAGACAAAAAAAGCGGCATAAGCCGCTTTTTGAGAGACGAGAGAGGTTAAAACTGGTCGCTATGATCGTTGAACCAAGCTTCTGCTGCGTCTTCTGGTACCGGAGTTTCCAATACATCGATGGTAAAACAGTCAGAAATAGGCTGAGCACCGAGCTCTTTCATCTGGCTGTGGACTGATTTTCCCGCCAAACAGAAGGTATCGTAACTCGAATCACCAAGCGCCACGACAGCAAAGCGAACCGGGCTTAAATCTGGAGATTGCTGGGTCAATGCGTCGATAAACGGCTTAATATTATCTGGAAATTCACCCGCACCATGAGTTGAAGTCACCAGCAACCAAAAGCCTTGTTGGGGAATATCATCGAATTCAGGCTGATTATGAAGGGTGATCTCGTGGCCTTGCTCTTCAAGAAGATCATTAAGGTGATCGCCAACGTACTCTGCACCACCTAAGGTGCTGCCTGTAATAATGTGGATCATTAAGCTGTCCTTACTAAAGAAAAAGGCCAGCATGAGCCGGCCTTTAAAGGTTATTTACCAATACAGAAAGAGGTGAAGATACGGCCGAGTAGGTCATCGGAACTGAATTCACCAGTAATCTCGTTAAGGTGTTGCTGCGTTATACGCAGTTCTTCTGCCAAGATTTCCCCTGCCATATAGCCTTCGAGCTGTTGCTGGCCAATATCTAGATGCTCAGATGCGCGTTCTAGGGCATCTAAGTGGCGACGACGTGCCATGAAGCCACCTTCATTGCCACCAGCAAAGCCCATGCAATCTTTTAAGTGATTACGTAGTGCATCAACGCCTTGTCCCGTCTTTGCTGATAGTCGAATCAGAGTTGGATCATTAACATGGCAAATCCCGAGATCTTCACCGGTTTGATCGGCTTTGTTACGAATCACGGTCATTCCGATGTTATTCGGCAGACGATCAACGAAATCTGGCCAGATATCTTTCGGGTCGGTTGCATCGGTAGTGGTGCCATCGACCATAAATAAAACGCGATCGGCTTGAGCAATTTCTTCCCAAGCGCGTTCAATACCGATTTTTTCGACTTCATCCGAGGCTTCACGCAGGCCTGCGGTATCAATAATGTGCAGTGGCATACCATCAATATGGATATGTTCACGAAGTACATCACGGGTTGTACCTGCAATATCAGTCACAATCGCGGAGTCTTTACCCGATAATGCATTCAGTAAGCTCGACTTACCGGCATTAGGACGACCTGCAATCACCACCTTCATACCTTCACGCATGATGGCACCTTGATTGGCTTCTTGGCGAACCGCTTCGAGGTTGTCGATGATAGCTTGTAAGTCAGCACTTACTTTACCGTCAGCAAGGAAATCAATCTCTTCTTCTGGGAAGTCGATAGCGGCTTCAACATAGATGCGTAAGTGAATCAGAGAATCCACCAGCGTATTAATGCGTTTTGAAAACTCGCCTTGTAACGATTGCAGAGCTGATTTCGCCGCTTCTTCTGAACTGGCATCAATGAGGTCAGCAATCGCTTCTGCTTGGGTTAAATCCATCTTGTCGTTCAAGAAGGCACGCTCCGAGAACTCACCTGGGCGTGCTGCGCGTAGCCCTGGAATAGCGAGGATGCGCTTGATGAGCATATCCATTACCACAGGACCACCGTGGCCTTGCAGCTCTAAAACGTCTTCACCGGTAAACGAGTGCGGGTTAGGAAAGTAAAGCGCGATGCCTTGGTCTAGCTCTAAACCATCGTGAGATTTAAAAGGGGTGTACTCAGCGTAACGTGGTTTCAGTACTTTGCCGGTAACTTCAAGCGCAACTTGGGCTGCTTGTGGGCCTGAAACGCGAATAATACCGACGCCGCCACGGCCGGGTGCAGTCGCTTGAGCAACAATCGTATCTGTAGTCATAGTTGTGCCTGCTAGCATGTGAAAGCCAAAAAGGGGCGCTCACGATTAATCAATTAGCTGAATTGTAATCAGCTAAAAACAAAAAGGCGACCTTTTGGTCGCCTTTCTTTGTCTCTTTCTATTATCGAACTTACTTAGAATGTAAGCCTTTCTTTTCCAGCGCGCGGTAGATAAGCGTTTGCTGAATCAGAGTTACGATGTTCGATACTAGCCAGTATAGAACCAGACCTGAAGGGAAGAACAGGAAGAAGAATGTGAACATAACCGGCATAAAGGTCATGATCTTCTGCTGCATTGGATCCGTTACAGTTGTCGGGCTCATCTTCTGGATTAGGAACATTGAAGCACCCATCAGAAGTGGCAAGATGTAGTATGGGTCTTGTGCTGAAAGGTCAGTAATCCAACCGAAGAACGGTGAGTGACGCAGTTCAACAGACTCCATTAGTGCCCAGTATAGCGAAATGAAGATAGGCATTTGCAGAAGGATAGGTAAACAGCCACCTAGTGGGTTTACTTTCTCTTTCTTGTAAAGCTCCATCATTTCTTGGCTCATGCGTTGACGGTCGTCGCCGATACGCTCACGCATTGCAGTCAGCTTAGGCTGAAGCATACGCATTTTCGCCATAGACGTGTACTGAGCTTTCGTTAGTGGGTACATAGCACCACGAACGATGAAAGTTAGACAGATGATTGCCAGACCCCAGTTCACAACGATGCCTTGAATGAACGAAAGCAGAGTATGAAGTGGTTTAGCAATGAACCATAACCAACCGTAGTCAACTACTAGGTCTAGGTTAGGTGCAACAGCAGCCATTTGGTCTTGAAGTTTAGGACCAACCCAAAGCGTTGCTTTGAAGTTTGCTTCGTCGCCAGTAGCGATGGTTTTGTTCGGCATGCGAACACCGATGTCGCCAAGGTTACCAATTACACGAGTGTAAAGGTTGCTGCCTGCTTCGTCGCGTGGGATCCATGCACTTGCAAAGTAGTGCTGAATCATCGCTGCCCAACCTTGACCGTTTGCTAGGTTAAGAGACAGGTTGCGATCTTGCATGTCGTCGAAGCTGTATTTTTTGTAACGCGTATCTTCCGTAGAGTAAGCACCACCACGGTAAGTTGGCATTGTTAGGCTACCGCCGTCATCCATTACGTTCTGACGCAGGTGAGCGTACATGCCGAATGTCGCGTTGTTACCAGAGTTGTTGACTACATCGTATTCAACATCCATTGCGTAGCTGCCACGCTTAAGGATGAATGTTTTCGTGTAATCAAGGCCGTTCGCTTGGTAAGTCATCGGGATGCGTAGTTCATCCTGACCATCAGCAAGCGTGAAGCTGTCTGCTGAAACTGTGTAGCTTGGGCGGTTTGTGCTGCTTAAATCGATACCTTGAGGACCCACTAGACCGCTTTGTGCGATAAATTGGTGACCTGGTTCGTTTTTAAGAAGAACAAACGTATCTTCAGAATCGAACTCAGCAGAGTAATCGTTTAGGTTTGCTTTAACGACATCACCACCAACCGTATCAATTGACAGAGTCAGTACATCAGTTGTTACTGTGATAGTTTTAGCAGAAGAAGCAACTTGACCAGGAGCCGGGTCTAGATCATCTGCATAAGATGGCGCTGGTAGGGTGCTGCCAGATTGTGCCTGCTCAACCGCTTGTGGTGCTGGATTCTGAGCTACGTTCCATTGTTGGAACAGTAGGAAAGAAACCAAAGCCAATGCGATTAACAGGATATTACGTTGAGAATCCATCGTTATTTATCTCTGTCTTGTTTTTGGACTGGTGGAACGGGGTCAAAGCCCCCTTCGTTCAAAGGATGGCATTTTAATAGACGTTTGCCTGATAACCAACACCCTTTTACAAAACCGTGAGCTTTCAACGCTTCTATCGCATATAAAGAGCAGGTTGGAGTAAATCGGCAGCGTGGGCCGATGAGTGGACTAATAAACCATCTATAAAAATAGATGGGTATTAGCGCTATCCACGCGAAGGGCGAGACAGGCGAAGCCATAATTTGTCGAGTAGCTTGAACATTTCTTCATTGCTTAAATCTTGCGCGCTCTTCTTAGCGATTACAACAAAATCTTTGTTAGGAAGTTTGTGTTGAGTGTTACGAAAGCTTTCACGAGTAAGACGCTTGAATCGGTTACGACCCACGGCGGTTTTAATCTGCTTTTTCGGAACGGCTAATCCAAGACGAGGATTTGAAAGAGAGTTATTTCGGGCAATGATGGTGAAATGAGGGGAGCCAGCTCGATGAGCTTGCTTGAAGACATTTTGATAATGTTCGGGAGTTAACAAGCGTAACTCCCGACCGAAGGCTAGCTTATTCAAAATAATCAAAGATTACTTAGAAAGACGCTTACGGCCTTTTGCACGACGTGCATTGATTGTTGCGCGACCGTTCTTAGTAGCCATGCGAGCACGGAAACCGTGAGTACGCTTACGCTTTAGAACTGTAGGTTGAAAAGTGCGTTTCATTGTAATTACCTTACTGATCAGTAGTTTTAGGTTTTTGTTAAACCCGGCGTGGGCATTTTTTCTCTTCTTTATATAAGAAAGGAAAACCGACGCCTCTCAACAAAGAGGCGGAATTGTAATCACTGTCACAAAAAGTGTCAATGATTGGGTTAACTAAAATTCCGGTCGGGGGATTATACGTAGAATAACTAAAATCACAAGGATCCTTAGTCGATCCCAACCTTATTTAAGAATTTTTTTAATTTAGGATCCTGTGGATTACCAAAAATATCCTGTGGAGATCCCTGCTCGATAATATGACCGTCAGCCATGAAGATCACTCGGTCTGCGACCTCTCTCGCGAACTGCATTTCATGGGTAACCACCAGCATGGTTTGATGCTGATTTGCCAGTTTTTTCATTAGGTTAAGCACTTCGCCAACCCACTCAGGATCGAGCGCTGAAGTCGGCTCATCAAACAGTAAAAGCTCGGGTTGTAGTGCCATTGCACGGCCAATACCCACCCGTTGTTGCTGGCCACCAGAGAGCGCGGCTGGGTAGCTATCACCTTTGTCACCTAAGCCAATATCATCAAGTATTTGTTGTGCTTTTTCATGGGCTTGCTGTTTTTTCCAACCACGAACGGTAATTAAACCTTCAGCAATATTCTGTCTCGCGGTTTGGTGAGCGAACAGTGCATAGTTTTGGAACACAAAACCGGTCTTACGACGCAGTGCAAGCACCTCTGCCTTAGTGTGTTTCTGAGTATCAACCTTGATATCATCAATCGAAATCGTGCCTTGATCGGCTTGCTCTAGAAAATTCACACAACGCAGTAGGGTAGATTTACCCGTACCACTTGAACCTATGATGACAATTATCTCACCTTGTTTGATTTCTAGGTCGATCCCTTTCAAAACTTCGGTGTCACCAAACTGCTTGTGGATACTTTGTAATTTGATCATCGTACATACGCCTTATTCAGTTTCACTTCGGCCCAAATTTGAATACGAGTGAGGATAACCACCACGCCCCAGTAAATCAGTGCGACTGCTAAGAAAGCCTCGAAGAAGCGGAAACTTGAAGAAGCCTCCATCTGAGCTTTAGCCATGATTTCGGCGACACCTAGGGTGAAGGCAAGTGAAGTCGACTTGATCATATCGATGAAGTAGTTCATCAACGACGGCAGTGCCACGCGAGTTGCTTGCGGTAAGATCACTCGGCGCATCGCTTGGCTGGTTGTCATACCGACCGAAAGGCTGGCTTCCATCTGGCTGCGATCAATACCGATAATCGCGGCACGAATACTTTCTGCCATATACGCGGCAAAGTGCAGGGTTAAGCCAATCACAGCGGCGCTGAAGGCATCCAACCCAACCATCCACGGGAAGACTTGTGGTAAGCCGTAATAAAGGAGGAACAGCTGCACCAACAGTGGTGTGCCTCGGAAGAAGCTAATGTACAGCTGGCTCAGTTGGTCGAGCGCTGGGATTTTGAATACACGAATATTCGCCAGTATCAGAGACAGGATCAGAGCAAAGAACAAGCCCCAGGTCGCCATCTCCATCGTGGTGCCTAAATACTTCAGTAGTATTGGCAACAGCTCTAGCATGTAATTAAAGTCAAATCCCATAATCTATCTCGTATTTTTATTGGCAGTTTTGTTCTATATGTAAGTACTGTTGTATCAGGTTTTTTAATCAGTGCACAAAAGCAAAAAGCCCACCGCTGTATAAAGCAGTGGGCCTTGAATGGAGAAAGTGAGTAATTACTTCTGAGTAATGTCCGCACCAAACCATTTCTGAGAGATACTTTCTAGCGTACCATCTGCGCGCATTGCTGCTAATGCTTCATTTACTTCTGCTTGCAGTTTTTTGCCGTTATCGTTGTCGACGAAAGGCCAAGCGTTTTCAATTGTTTCGAATGGCTGACCTGCTAGTTGTAATGGTAGACCAGTCTTCTTGATAAGCTCTAGTGCTGATAGGCGATCCATTACGAATGCATCGGCACGACCCAGTGCCACGTCATGTTCAATACCTGTATCGTAGGTTTTGACATTGATCTTGCCATCTTTGTCGTAGCTGCGAAGCAGTTGTTCAAAGTTTGAGCCTAGGTTTACCGCAACCGTCTTGCCATCAAGGTCTTCGATGCCTTTAATGCTGTCATTACCTTTACGAACGGTAATTTGTGCGCCGTCTACTACGTATGGGTCTGCGAATAGGTATTTCGCTTTACGTGCATCCGTCATTGTAATTTGGTTTGAAATGGTATCGATGCGACCCGTTTCAAGAAGACCAAACAGACCAGAGAAGTTTGCCGTTACGTATTCAACCTTGTAATCGTTACGCTTACCGATCTCATCCCATAAATCCACTTCAAAACCCTGTAGCTGGTCTTGTTTAACGAACGTAAACGGGAAATAGCGACCAGACATGCCGACTTTAACTTCAGTCGCAGCTTGAACAGTAGCAGCAGAGAGTGCGATAGCCGCAATTGCAGCCTTAATCCAGTTATTCATTTGGTAACTCCTTATATTTATGGGTTTGGATGTTACTGGGAAAATGCTCACTAGAATAAATAACCAGATGTTATTAACCATAACCAGATTGAATTCCCGATTTGGGGATAACTAGCAAGGATCCGGGCATAAGTGGATCATTGTGTGAGTAAATTAGGGGCAAGATGTGTGGATCCACCGATAAATTACAAATTTATTGTGAATAACTTGGATCTTATTCACTGGATCTGTGATCAATTGCTGGTGATCTGACTTATCAACAGGTAAAATTAGCGGTCATTTCATATTACTTTAAATAGAGTGAGGGCACCGTGTCATCTTCGCTTTGGTTGCAGTGTTTGCAACAGCTTCAAGAAGAGTTACCAGCTACAGAATTCAGTATGTGGGTTCGTCCGTTACAAGCGGAACTCAATGACAATACTCTAACTCTATTTGCACCGAACCGTTTCGTACTCGATTGGGTTCGTGATAAGTATCTAAATAGCATTAACCGTCTGCTGCAAGAATATTGCGGTAACGATATCCCACATCTTCATTTTGAAGTGGGAAGCAAGCGTGTGATTGCACCAAAGCCTGCGACACCGACACCAACTCAGACTCGCACTGCAGCTGATGTGGCCGCTGAGTCATCAGCACCTGCGCAATTACAAGCTCGCAAACCTGTCCATAATATCTGGCGTGATGAAGAGCCTGTCGCGGTTGACTTGAATCACCGCTCAAACGTGAACCCAAAACATAAGTTCAATAACTTTGTTGAAGGTAAGTCGAACCAACTCGGTTTGGCTGCGGCACGTCAGGTTTCTGATAACCCAGGTACAGCCTACAACCCGTTGTTCCTATACGGCGGCACTGGTTTAGGTAAAACGCACTTGTTGCATGCGGTGGGTAACGCCATTGTTGATAATAAGCCGAATGCGAAAGTGGTTTACATGCACTCAGAGCGTTTTGTTCAGGATATGGTAAAGGCTCTGCAAAACAACGCGATCGAAGAATTTAAGCGCTACTACCGTAGTGTTGATGCATTGCTTATCGATGACATCCAATTCTTTGCTAATAAAGAGCGTTCTCAAGAAGAGTTCTTCCATACCTTTAACGCGCTGCTTGAAGGCAATCAACAGATCATCCTAACGTCTGACCGTTATCCAAAAGAGATCAACGGGGTAGAAGATCGTCTTAAATCTCGTTTCGGCTGGGGTTTGACGGTAGCGATTGAGCCACCAGAGCTTGAGACACGTGTTGCGATCTTGATGAAGAAAGCCGAAGACCACCAAATTCACCTTGCGGATGAAGTGGCGTTCTTTATTGCCAAGCGTCTACGCTCTAACGTTCGTGAACTGGAAGGCGCATTGAACCGTGTTATTGCGAATGCAAACTTCACTGGCCGCCCGATCACGATCGACTTCGTGCGTGAAGCACTGCGTGACCTACTTGCACTGCAAGAAAAACTGGTCACTATTGATAACATTCAAAAGACAGTAGCCGAGTACTACAAAATCAAAGTCGCTGATCTATTGTCTAAGCGTCGTTCTCGTTCTGTTGCTCGTCCACGTCAATTGGCGATGGCACTGGCGAAAGAGCTAACAAACCATAGCTTGCCTGAGATTGGCGATGCATTCGGTGGTCGTGACCACACGACGGTACTGCATGCTTGTCGTAAGATTGCTCAGCTGCGTGAAGAGAGCCACGACATTAAAGAAGATTATTCGAACTTGATTCGTACCCTTTCTTCTTAATACACAGTATTCTTAACCTTAATAAGCAGAATCTTGGCCACGTACTATTACGCAGTGCCATTTAGACCGTAAGAGCAAGATATGAAATTTACCATTGAACGTAGTCACCTGATTAAGCCATTACAACAAGTATCTGGCGCACTCGGTGGCAGGCCAACGCTTCCAATTCTAGGAAACCTACTGATTAAAGTAGAAGATAACGTGTTGTCGATGACAGCGACGGATCTAGAAGTTGAACTGATCAGCCGTGTAACGCTTGAAGGTGATTTCGAAGCGGGTAGCATTACCGTACCTTCACGTAAATTCCTAGATATCTGCCGTGGATTGCCAGATAACTCAGTGATCACGGTGGTATTGGATGGTGACCGTATTCAGGTTCGCTCTGGTCGTAGCCGCTTCTCTTTAGCAACATTACCTGCGGCAGATTTTCCAAATATTGAAGACTGGAGCAGTGAAGTTGAAGTGTCAGTGACACAAGCTGAACTTCGCGGTCTTATCGAGAAAACACAATTCTCAATGGCTAACCAAGATGTTCGTTACTACCTCAACGGTATGTTGTTTGAGATTGAAGGCTCTATCCTGCGCAGCGTAGCGACCGATGGTCACCGTATGGCAGTATCTCAAGCACAACTGGGTGCGGATTTTGCTCAGAAGCAGATCATTGTTCCTCGTAAAGGTGTTCAAGAGTTAGTGAAGCTATTGGATGCACCTGAACAGCCAGTAACACTGCAAATTGGTAACTCTAACGTGCGAGCTGAAGTGAACAACTATGTCTTCACTTCTAAGCTGGTTGATGGTCGTTTCCCTGATTATCGCCGCGTAATGCCGCAAAATACCACCAAGACACTTGAAGCTGGCTGTGATGAATTACGTTCAGCATTTTCTCGTGCTGCGATTCTATCGAATGAAAAATTCCGTGGTGTTCGCGTTAACCTTGCGGATAGCGAGATGCGCATTACCGCGAACAACCCAGAGCAAGAAGAAGCAGAAGAAGTACTCGATGTTAACTTCGACGGTGACGCGCTAGAGATTGGCTTCAACGTAAGCTACGTATTGGATGTTCTGAACACACTGCGTTGTGAACAGGTTCGCATCTCAATGTCAGACGCCAATGCGAGTGCTCTTATCGAGAACGCACAAGATGACAGCGCGATGTACGTTGTTATGCCAATTCGCTTATAAGCAGCCCTATGTTGACCTACCGAGTCGTGATTGAAGATTAATATGAAGACGTTATGCCTTTATCGCGCTTAATCGTTAAGCAGTTTAGAAATATTGAAGCCTGTGACATTCAACCGTCATCAGGCTTTAACTTTCTTATAGGGGCTAACGGAAGCGGCAAAACCAGTGTCCTTGAAGCTGTGTATCTGCTCGGACATGGTCGCTCATTCAAGAGTTCACTTACCGGTCGTATCATACAAAACGAGTGTAGTGAGCTGTTTGTACATGGCCGTTTTATGACCTCGGATCAATTTGAGCTGCCAATTGGCATTAATAAGCAGCGCGATGGCACGACAGAGGTTAAAATAAGCGGTCAAACTGGGCAAAAGTTGGCTCAGTTAGCTCAAGTCTTACCTTTGCAGTTGATTCACCCTGAAGGGTTTGATTTACTAACCGATGGACCTAAGCATCGCCGAGCATTCATTGATTGGGGAGTCTTCCACAGTGAGTCGGGCTTTTATGATGCGTGGGGCAGGGTAAAGCGCCTCAATAAGCAGCGAAACGCCTTATTGAAAACGGCAACGCACTATCGAGAGCTGAGCTATTGGGACCAAGAATTGGCCCGTTTAGCAGAAAGCATCAGTCAGTGGCGTGCCACCTACGTTGATCAGCTCAAAGAAGTCGCCGAAGAAATCTGTGCGACCTTCCTTCCTGAGTTTGAGATAAAGATTAACTACTATCGTGGCTGGGACAAAGACACCCCGTACGCCGATATATTAGAAAAGAATTTTGAAAGGGATCAGCAGCTTGGTTACACCTTTAGTGGGCCAAACAAAGCGGATCTGAAGATAAAAGTGAACGGCACTCCAGTGGAAGATGTCTTGTCACGAGGTCAATTGAAGTTGATGGTGTGCGCGCTACGAGTAGCACAAGGGCAACACCTCACTCAAATGACAGGTAAGCAGTGCATCTATTTGATAGATGACTTCGCTTCCGAATTAGATAGCCAACGCCGAGCACGTCTTGCTGAGTGTTTAAAGGCGACCCAGGCTCAAGTTTTTGTAAGCTCTATTACCGCTGATCAGATTGCAGATATGCATGACGAAAATAGCAGGATGTTTCATGTGGAACATGGCAAAATAGAGCAAGGATAATTAGTCAGAGAGTAACTATGTCAGATAATTACGATTCATCGAGTATTAAAGTACTGAAGGGTCTGGATGCGGTACGTAAGCGTCCTGGAATGTACATTGGCGACACGGATGATGGTACCGGTCTGCACCACATGGTTTTTGAGGTGGTAGATAACTCTATTGATGAAGCGCTAGCTGGTCACTGTAATGACATCATTGTAACTATCCATGAAGATAGTTCTGTGTCTGTGAGCGATGACGGCCGTGGTATTCCAACAGAATTGCACCCAGAAGAAAACGTATCTGCAGCCGAAGTAATCATGACGGTTCTTCACGCTGGTGGTAAGTTCGATGATAACTCGTACAAGGTATCTGGTGGTCTGCACGGTGTTGGTGTTTCAGTAGTTAACGCACTTTCTAAGCAAGTTACTCTTACTATCCACCGCGGTGGCAAAATCCACACTCAAACCTACAGCCACGGTGAGCCTCAAGCGCCACTAGCGGTTATCGGTGACACGGATAAAACAGGTACAGAGATTCGTTTCTGGCCGAGTGAAGAAACCTTCACTAACATCGAGTTCCATTACGACATTTTAGCTAAGCGTCTACGTGAGCTATCATTCTTGAACTCAGGTGTATCAATTAAGCTAATTGACGAGCGCGAAGAAGACAAAATGGATCACTTCGAATACGAAGGCGGTATCCAAGCGTTTGTTGAACACCTTAATACTAACAAAACGCCAATCATCCAAAAAATCTTCCACTTTAACTCTGAGCGCGAAGACGGTATTACCGTTGAAGTTGCGATGCAGTGGAATGACGGCTACCAAGAAAACATCTACTGTTTCACCAACAACATCCCTCAACGCGATGGTGGTGCTCACTTAGCAGGTTTCCGTGCGGCGCTAACGCGTACTCTGAACAGCTTCATGGACAAGGAAGGCTTCTCTAAGAAAGCGAAGACTGCGACCTCTGGTGATGATGCTCGTGAAGGTCTGACGGCGATTGTTTCTGTTAAAGTGCCTGATCCTAAGTTCTCAAGCCAAACTAAAGATAAGCTGGTTTCTTCAGAAGTGAAGTCTGCCGTTGAATCTACAATGGGTGAGAAGTTGTCTGAGTTCCTTATTGAGAACCCAGGTGAAGCGAAAACAGTTTGTTCTAAAATTATTGATGCAGCACGTGCTCGTGATGCAGCGCGTAAAGCTCGTGAAATGACTCGTCGTAAAGGCGCATTAGATTTAGCGGGTCTTCCTGGTAAGCTTGCTGACTGTCAGGAAAAAGATCCTGCACTGTCTGAACTATATATTGTGGAAGGAGACTCTGCTGGCGGTTCAGCTAAGCAGGGGCGTAACCGTAAGAACCAAGCAATCCTACCGCTGAAAGGTAAAATCCTTAACGTAGAGAAAGCACGTTTCGATAAAATGCTGTCTTCTCAAGAAGTAGCAACGCTAATCACCGCTCTTGGTTGTGGTATTGGTCGTGACGAATACAACCCAGATAAACTGCGTTACCACAACATCATCATCATGACCGATGCCGATGTCGATGGTTCTCACATCCGTACCCTGCTACTGACGTTCTTCTACCGTCAAATGCCAGAGCTGATTGAACGTGGCTACATCTACATTGCTCAACCGCCACTTTACAAAGTGAAGAAAGGTAAGCAAGAGCAGTACATTAAAGATGAAGATGCGATGAACCAGTATCAAGTATCTTTGGCTTTAGACAACGCAGAACTGCACGTAAACCCTGAAGCGCCAGCATTTGCAGGTGAAGGTTTAGAGAAGCTTGTTCAGCAATACAATGCAGGCATCAAGCTTGTTGATCGTATGAGCCGCCGTTACCCACGCGCATTGGTTCACGAACTGATTTACGTTCCTCGTCTAACGGCCGAGCAGTGTCATGATGACGCGGCAGTTGAAGCTTGGGGTAAGCAGCTTGTTGAACAGCTAAACGCGAAAGAAGTAGGTGCAAGCCAATACAGCCTTGAAGTTGAAAAACACGAAGAGCTAGGCTTAAGCGTTCCTAAGATTGTGGTTCGTACTCATGGTGTGACTCATGAACACCTACTAAGCATCGATCTTATTAACTCTAAAGAGTTTGGTAAGCTAGCGGATCTTTCTGAAGCTCTTGATGGCTTGATTGAAGAAGGCGCTTACATTAAGCGTGGTGAGCGTACTCAAGAAGTTTCTAGCTTCGTTGATGCTCTGAACTGGTTAGTGAAAGAGTCTCGTCGTGGTCTAAGCCTACAGCGATACAAAGGTCTAGGTGAGATGAACCCTGATCAACTTTGGGAAACCACGATGGATCCTGAAACTCGCCGTATGATGCAAGTAACAATTGAAGACGCTGTTGGTGCTGATTTGTTGTTTACGACGCTAATGGGTGACCAAGTTGAACCTCGTCGTAACTTCATCGAAGAGAATGCACTGAAAGTAGCAAACCTAGACGTTTAGTCTCTTTGATACTTCGCTCTTTGGCTTAATTTCTGTGTCAGAGGTGCTCACATACATTCGTATGCTCCGCGCCTCTTCCTTGAACTAAAGCCAAATAGCTTCGTCTCAAAAAACTAAAATCATTTTAAAGCACTATCCTTTGGATGGTGCTTTTTTATGTTTGTAAGATATTGAAAAATATTGAGTTGCAAAAATAATTGAAAATAACCCCTTGAAACTATTTTGCTCAATCCATATATCTATTTGTGAAGAGGATGACTGTCTTGCTCTACAAGAGAAGAAACAGAACCTTCATTACCGCTAACGAAGTATCGCTCAATAGAGGATAACTTTGGCAGCACACAACTTAAAAATTGATTCATTGCCATGTCCCAGCGTTGTCGCCAATAGAGGTGAAACCCGAGGAATGCGAATTGAATCTCTTAGCTGTTTACTGGGTCACACACAGGTTAGATCCAAGTAAAATTCGCAGCTAAGACTATTGCTTACTAAAAGGATAGCATTATGAGAACTGTAGATTTCACTCCACTTTACCGCAACGCAATCGGCTTCGATCGTCTATTCAACATGATGGAAGCGAATACATCGAAGAACTCTTCTGGCGGTTACCCTCCATACAACATCGAGCAAAAAGACGAGAACAACTACCGTATTACTATGGCAGTCGCTGGTTTTGCTGATGATCAATTAGATCTGACTCAGAAAGAGAACATGCTAATTGTGAAAGGTGAGCGTAAAGCAGAAGCAGAGAAAACCTTCGTATACCAAGGTATCGCAGAGCGCGATTTCGAGCGTAAATTCCAACTGGCTGACTACGTAAAAGTGGTAGGTGCAAGCATGGAAAATGGTCTTCTTCACATCGACCTCGAACGCGAAATCCCAGAAGCGATGCAACCACGTAAGATTGCTATCAATGGTAATAGTCTACTAGAAGGTTAATTACTGTTAGCTCCTTAGAGCTAAAAAATATCGGGAAGTAAAAGTGAAAGAGCACCTCATGAGGTGCTCTTTTTGTATTTGGCCTACAGTAAGCTAAAAGCTCTTATTACTGCTCTGAGTAAGCCTTTTTCACTTCATCAGCAATGATCGCAATACCCTTCTGCATTGCTTCATCATCTTGTACGTAGTTCATACGTAGGCACTGATGAGCATGATCCCACTCGTCTTCTTGGCCGATAAAGAAGTATTCACCCGGAACAATCAATACGCCGCGAGCTTTAAGGCGGTCGTACAGTTCCATTGTGGTGATTGGTAGCTCATCAAACCATAACCATAAGAAGATAGCGCCTTCAGGTTTATGGATACGGAAGCGTGGGTCATCGATAGCGTCTTGTAGTAGTTCTACTGCACGTAAAGATTTCTCTTTATAGAAAGGCTTAATCACTTCACTGCTCAAGCGCAGCAGGTCACCGTTCTCAATCATGTGGTTGGCGATAGCGGGCCCAACACTGCTTGGTGCTAAGCTGATGATGCCATTCATGTTGGTTAGTGCTTGGGTTACTTCTTCACTCGCAATCACGATACCGCAACGCACACCCGGCAAACCAAGCTTAGATAAACTCATGCACAGAATCGTATTTTCATTCCAGAACGGTTCGACATCTTCAAAGATGATGTTTGGAAACGGCAGGCCGTAAGCATTGTCGATCAGTAGCGGGATGTTGTTTTCACGCGCGAGCTTGTCCAGTTTACGTACTTCATCGTCGGTCAGTACGTTGCCTGTTGGATTGGTTGGACGAGATGCACAGATAGCCGCGACTGAGTCATCAACCTTTAGTTGTTCAAAATCGACGTGGTATTTGAACTGGCGGTTTTCTAGCAGCTCGATCTCTGGGTGGTAAGAGATAAAGATATCGTCATCAATACCCGCGTCGCCATAGCCGATGTATTCCGGTGCGATAGGCAGTAGGATTTTCTTATGTGAGCCGTCAGGCTGTTGACCTGCTAAAAGGTTGAACAGGTAAAAGAAGCCACTTTGACTGCCGTTAGTCAGGCTGATGTTCTTTTCGCTGATGTCCCAACCATAGGTCTCTTTCAGCATTGCCGCTAACGACTTGATGAAGCTGTCTTTGCCCTGCGGACCATCGTAGTTGGCGAGGGCGGCGATGAGTTCTCCACTGGCGAGCATGTCGGCACTGGCTTGGTTAAAGTAATCGAGCATGGCTGGGATAGCGGCTGGGTTACCACCACCGAGCATGATTGCGCCTGGAGTGCGCAGGCCATCATTTAAATCATCCATTAAACGAGTGATTCCAGAGTATCGATTAAACTTTTCACCAAACTTAGAGAACTGCATTACTAATTTTACCTAATTCATTGTGATTGCTTGTTACGTGTCATTAAGGCAGACCTTATGTCTGCCATCAGTGTATTCCTTGAACATACCGCAATGTTTTTGCGACGCATAGCGCCAAATGCTCTAACACGTAAAAAACTTCTATAAAGTTTGGTTAATGAGTGACAGCTTGCTTATTGAACGTACCTTTAGCGATAAAAAAAGGAGAAGCCTAAGCTTCCCCTTTAGTTTCTGGTGTTTATGTTAATGAAGGTTTAGTTCGAACCGGTATAAACGACTAATACCTTGTCATCTTGGTATTGGCGTTCGAACGCATAGTAGCCCTTGCTGTTACGGATGATGTGCTTACCCTGAGCAACGGCTGGGTGGCGTTGGCGGAATTGGCCAAGCGCTTGCCAGTGTTCTAGCAGCTCTGCACGTTCGCCAGTGATTTGATCCCAAGGCATGTCTGAGCGTGTGCCTTGCATTGGATCAGAACCCGTTGGGCCAAAGTCTCGGGCGATTTCATCGCCGTAATAGATCTGTACCGCACCGGGAGCCAGCATCAACGCGTTTGCAGCTTTGGTTTGTTTTGCAAAGTCACTGCCATGTTGTGTCCAGAATAGCGAGGTGTCGTGAGACGAAAGGTAACTCAGTACGTTGAACTCGCTGTCGTTGTTGATCTTCTCTGCGTATCGAAGGTAATCAGCATCAAGATCGGATAGGCACTTGAGCGCCTTTGGTGCGATATCACTCTGGAATTCAAAGTTGATGATCGAATCAAATCCGTTAGCGAAGTAATCTGATTTGACCACGCTGTGTGCCCATACTTCGCCAGTCATCCAGAAGGGTAAGTCATCCAAGGCCTTGTCTGGGTTGTTCTGTTTCCACTCGGCAAGTGCCTGGTTGGTGCTCTCTTTCAGTTCTGCCCATGCTTCGAGTTCAACGTGTTTAGCGGTATCGACCCTGAAACCATCGACACCATATTCGCGCACCCAATCCGATAACCAAGTGATTAAATGGTTACGAGGTGTTTTGAGTTCATCGGTCGCGCTGGTGGACTTATTGCGATAGAAATTAGGCAGCCCGATTGTCTCTGTCGACTCTGTTTTGAAATCGGGCAGATGCGCCAAAGACATGGTGAGGTTATTGTAGCCCGGAGAGTCATAGGCGCCGATATCGCTGCGTAGCCAAGCTTTGCCCCACCACTTTTCCCACGCTTCTTTGTCGCTGTAAGAGATGTAGTTGTTGAAGTAGTGCCAGTTCTGACCTTTGGCAGGTTGCCAATCTGTCCAGTTTTCGCCAAGTGTTTGCTTGGCTTCTTCGTCAGTTAGGTTGAGCTTACCAAAATCAAACTCTTGCATGTCGGCAAGCGTCGCATAGCCGGTGTGGTTCATTACCACATCCCAAACAACACGAATGCCTTTGCTATGCGCGGTATCGATGAAGGTTTTTAGCTCGTCTTCGGTGCCCATGTTGTCATCGAGCTTGGTCCAATCTTGATGGTAGTAGCCGTGGTAGCCGTAGTGTTTGAAGTCACCTCGATCACCGCCGCCAACCCAGCCGTGGATTTGCTCTAACGGAGACGTTATCCAGATAGCATTAGCACCGAGTGATTCTATGTAATCGAGTTTTTCGGTTAAGCCTGCCAAGTCACCACCGTGGAAGGTGCCGATTTCGTCTTGTCCATCTTGGCTGCGACCGTAACTGTTGTCGTTATCAGGATTACCATTGTGGAAACGGTCAGTCATTACGAAGTAAACCGTGGCGTTATCCCAACTAAAGTCAGCTTTGGTTTCTGGTTCTACTTTCTCAAGCAGCAGAACACCTTGGCTATTTTCTGCTGGCTGCATGGTGACGCTGCCATTCGTTACTGTGACTTGTTTGCCTGAAAGAGCGTCTCTAACCACGGTGCCATCATCAAAGGTTTGAGCAACGTCGATGATGGTTGGTTCGTCACTAGGAACCGGACAAGCAAAGCTTTGTACTTGTTGTTGCTTCGGCTTTATCTGAACGGTCAGTTCATTGGTTTGTGGGTTGAGCATAAACTGATAGGTGTTAGCGCGAAAGATCTTGATATCTAATTCAGACTTCTCGGCGCAGTCGTCTAGGCGAAGGGGTTTATTGAATTTGATGCGGTTTTCTTCAGCCAGCGCATAGTTGGTGCCACAGGTATTTTGAGTATCGCTGATAGAGAAGGTATAGCTACCTTTCGCGAGTTCCTGTTCTGCAATCACGGTGCCTTTACCGGATGATTCGAATACGACAGTGTCGTTATCAATTGTCAGTAATAGGTTGTTGTCACTGGTTTGGCTGCATGCGCTGAGTGCGAGTATTGAAAGCGCGAGTACTGTTTTTTTCATTGTTCCCTTCCCCTGAATAAACAGGTCAGTTATAGCAAACAATGCCCTCTACAGTCTGAGTGCTGTTTCATTCAGTTAATCAATAAGACCTCTACAAACAAATGCTTGGTTCACAAAAACAAAAAGGGAAGCTTTCGCTTCCCTTTGGGTGTTTACCGTTAATTACTCAGAGTATGACTTAGAGTAATTGTCTCACTTGTGCTTATTTTTGCAGTAGAGAGATGTCAGCAATCTGTAGGAACAGGTTACGTAGGTTGTTCAGTAGCGTTAGACGGTTCTTCTTAAGCGCTTCGTCATCAGCCATAACCATTACGTTATCGAAGAATGCATCAACTGGTTCACGTAGATCAGCAAGCTTGCTTAGGGCTTCTTGGTAGTTACCTGTTGCGAATGCTGGTTCTAGTGCTTCCGTCATTACTTCAACGTTTTCAGCCAGTGCTTTCTCTGCGTCTTCTTGAAGAAGCGTTAGGTCGATTTCAGCTGGTAGCTCGCCATCGAATTTCGCAAGGATATTACCTACACGCTTGTTCGCTGCTGCTAGTGCTTCTGCTGCTTCCAGTTCACGGAAGTGAGAAACCGCTTTAACACGTTGGTCAAAGTCAGCAGGCTTAGTTGGACGACGTGCTAGTACCGCTTGGATGATATCAACGCTGAAACCAGCATCTTGGTACCATGCGCGGAAACGACCTAGCATGAAGTCGATAACGTCAGCTTCTACGTTTTTGTTAGTCAGCTTGTCGCCTAGTAGCTCTTTCGCTTTGCCGATCAGATCGGTTAGGTCTAGGTTGTAGCCGTTTTCAACGATGATACGTAGCACACCTAGAGACGCACGACGAAGTGCAAATGGGTCAGAACCTTTTGGTGCTTGGCCAATACCGAAGATACCTACGATAGTGTCTAGCTTGTCTGCCATTGCTACTGCTGAAGAGATACCAGTGCTTGGTAGATCGTCACCCGCGAAACGAGGCATGTATTGCTCGTAAAGTGCCAGTGCAACTTGCTCGTCTTCACCGTCGTGAGTCGCGTAGTGCATGCCCATCACACCTTGAGTATCCGTAAATTCGAATACCATAGAGGTCATTAGGTCACACTTAGCCAGTAGGCCAGCACGTTTAGACTTTTCAACGTCAGCATCGATTTGCTCAGCAATGTAGCCTGCAAGCTCTGTGATGCGGTCTGTTTTGTCTTTGATAGTACCCAATTGCTTCTGGAAGATAGCCTGGTCTAGTTCAGCAAGACGGTCGATAAGCGGGCGCTTACGGTCTGTGTTGAAGAAGAATTCAGCATCAGCAAGACGTGGGCGTACCACTTTCTCGTTACCTTCGATAACGTGACGAGGCTCTTTAGACTCGATGTTCGATACGAAGATGAAGTTCGGTAGTAGCTTCTTGTTGTCATCGTAAACAGGGAAGTACTTTTGGTCACCCTTCATGGTGTAAACCAAAGCTTCAGAAGGGACTTTTAGGAACTCTTCTTCAAACTTCGCTGTCAGTACTACTGGCCATTCAACCAGAGACGTTACTTCTTCAACAAGGTCATCTTCTAGGTCAGCTGTACCGCCAACCGCAGCTGCCGCTTTTTGCGAATCAGCAAGGATGATCGCTTTACGCGCTTCGTAATCTGCCATTACTTTACCGCGCTCTTCTAGGATCGCAGGGTATTGGTCAGCAGAGTCGATTGTGAACTCTTGTTCGCCCATGAAACGGTGGCCACGGATAGTACGAGCAGATGCTACGCCTAGGATTTCGCCTTCAACAAGCTCATCACCTAGTAGTACTGTCAGTGTTTTTACTGGACGGATAAATTGAATGTCTGAGTTACCCCAGCGCATTGCTTTAGGAATTGGTAGGCCAGCCAGTGCTTTCGCAGCAATGTCCATCACCAATTCTTGAACTGGTTTGCCAGCTACTTCTTGTTTGAAAAGAAGCCACTCGCCTTTGTCTGTTTTCAGACGGTCAGCTTGCTCAACAGTAATACCGTTACCACGAGCCCAACCTTGTGCCGCTTTGGTCGCGTTGCCTTCAGCATCGAACGCCACAGAAACAGCAGGGCCACGTTTCTCAACCACTTTGTCTGCTTGGCCTTCAGCCAGTGCAGTTACTTTAAGTGCTAGACGACGAGGTGCTGCGTACCACTTGATGCCTTCGTGAGAAAGCTCAGCCGTTTTAAGACCTGCTTCAAAGTTAGAAGCAAAGGCTTCTGCTAGAGAACGAAGTGCTGTTGGTGGAAGCTCTTCCGTACCCAGTTCAATTAGAAAATTCTTCGCCATGATTATTTGTCCTTCTTACACATTGGGAAGCCAAGCGCTTCACGTGACGCGTAGTACGCCTCAGCAACTGATTTAGTCAGGTTGCGGATACGAAGGATGTAACGTTGACGCTCTGTTACAGAGATAGCTTTGCGCGCATCAAGGATGTTGAATGCGTGACCTGCTTTTAGAATGCGCTCGTAAGCTGGAAGCGGAAGTGGCTTCTCAAGCTCAAGTAGCTCTTTACACTCTTTCTCGCACTGATCGAAGAAAGTGAATAAGAAATCTACGTCTGCGTACTCGAAGTTGTAGGTTGATTGCTCAACTTCGTTTTGGTGGAAGATGTCACCGTAAGTCACGTTAGAACCGTCTGGTGCTACGTTCCATACTAGGTCGTAAACAGAATCTACTTCCTGGATGTACATTGCTAGACGCTCGATACCGTAAGTGATCTCACCTGTTACAGGTTTACACTCAAGGCCGCCAACCTGTTGGAAGTAAGTAAACTGTGTTACTTCCATGCCGTTTAGCCATACTTCCCAACCAAGGCCCCATGCGCCTAGTGTTGGGTTTTCCCAGTTATCTTCAACGAAGCGAATGTCGTGAACAAGTGGGTCAACACCAAGAACCTCTAGGGAGCCTAGGTACAACTCTTGGATATTGTCTGGCGATGGTTTTAGCGCTACTTGGAATTGGTAGTAGTGCTGCAGACGGTTCGGGTTTTCACCGTAACGGCCATCGGTCGGACGACGAGAAGGTTGAACGTAAGCTGTAGACATTGGCTCTGGGCCAAGTGCTCGTAGACATGTCATTGGGTGAGAGGTGCCTGCACCTACTTCCATATCTAGAGGTTGAACAATGGTACAACCGTTTTGAGCCCAGTAATCCTGCAGCGCGAGGATCATTCCCTGGAAGGTTTTGATATCGTATTTTTGCATAGTCAGGTTCGCGCGATTCTTTTAAATGAATGAGAAAAATAACCTCTGAGTATACCGAGATATTCGTAAAGCGAGTAGGGGTAATCTTGTTTAATTAGTGGTCTAAAATGTCGTTTAGTGGATTTTTGTGCCTTTAATGTTTGTTTTTCGGCACAAGTGGATATTTTGATAACTTTGACACTTGTGTTTGAAAGCATGGGCTATTAAAATCTCGCGGTCTTTGGGGAGTAGCTTACTTATTCATATCCTATTGAATGAGTTCGTTCGTCAACATAATTGATGCAAAATCATCATGGCGTTCGAGGCAACCACCACCTTGGTGGTGCTTAGCAAGACCATAGACAAGCATCGTGAACCGGGATGGGGCGCGAGGTTTGTCTTTGGTTAAATATAATAATCCCCATCCCAAATGAGCATGTCGTGAGCGTTTTAGCAATTTCAATTACAACTGTCGCCTTAGCCGAGATCGGTGATAAGACTCAGTTGCTATCTCTTTTATTAGCCAGTCGATATCGCAAGCCGATACCTATCATCGCAGCTATCTTCTTTGCCACCATTGCCAATCATGCCCTTGCAGCATGGCTCGGGGTCGTGGTTGCTGATTATCTTTCACCTGAAGTATTAAAGTGGGTGCTGGTGGTCAGTTTCATTGCGATGGCTGGCTGGATTTTGATTCCCGATAAGTTAGATGACGATGAACAGATCTCAAACCGAGGACCGTTTGTCGCCAGTTTTATCGCTTTCTTTATTGCTGAGATCGGCGATAAAACCCAAATTGCGACCTCTATCCTAGGGGCTCAATATGCGGATGCATTAGCGTGGGTGATTCTGGGTACAACCATTGGTATGTTGCTGGCAAATGTGCCTGTGGTGATCATCGGTAAGCTCTCTGCTGATAAGATGCCTCTTGATCTGATTCGTAAGATCACAGCCTTGCTATTCGTGGGTTTAGCTATCGCTGCTGCTTTCTATTAACAGGTGGTATTGAGTCTTATTATACTCAATCAGTAGAGTAATGTGTTGTAGGTCATACTCTTACAGTATTGTGGGGTTTATCGAGCGAATGGACATATAACTGTCATACTTGTCATGATATTTTAATCTTGTGAGTTAAGAACACGAGGGCATGATTATGTTGACGCGTTATATGGGTATTACTCCACAAAGCCAAAGTTATCTATTTACTTTTGGTCTTGCACTTACACTGTTAGGCATGGTGTTGACGGACATGTGGCTGCCAATGGTCGCGGGTGCCATCATCATGACTGCACTTGCGGTAGAGGCTTGGATTCGGGTCGCGCATATTATTCCGATGCGTAAAGATATCCGAGAAATTCAGCATCAGCTGGAGCATCTGCAAAACAAATCTAGAAGCGAATAAATAAAAAGCCGCTCGTACTCTGAGTTCTGTTTAAGAACATAAGGTACGAGCGGCTTTTTTGATACTTGATAGTCGGTGGGGCGTTACGCCTCCAATCCCTTTCTGATCAAATACTGGTAAGGCAACGTTTCTGTTGCTTGGCCTACCAACTGGTGATCCATGAATCGACAAAAGCTCGGAATATCTCGAGTTGTCGAAGGATCGTCAGCTTTTACCAGTAACACATCGCCATCCTGCATGTTTCTAATTGTCTTCCTGACCATCATTACTGGTTCCGGGCAACGCAGGCCTTCAGCTTCTAAAGTATGGGTTGCCAGTTCAGGTTTGAATGTCATGGTTTGTATCTCTATATCTATCTAACGAGTGAATAATACGTCTGCAGAAAAAATATGCAATAAGTGCTTGGCAAACAGAATCATTTCCTATAAATTAGTTAACAAGTTGATAACAATTTGAAGCAAAGGCAACTAGCTAAGGAGTGGCGATGTTGACAGGATTAGATAGATTAACAATTTATTCGGTTCTCTGTTTTATTTCTTTTTGTGCGTTAGTACTACGCTCATCGACAGAGACCTCACTGATGCCTATTTTTGGCATAGTAGCAACGATTATTGGTATTTGGGTAGAGATGCGCCGTTGGCAAGGCATAGCCGAAGAGCAAGAGCACTAACCCGAATACAGCAAGCGAATTCCGATACGACAACATTCCGACACTATCCCCCAATTTTCTTGGGCTTCCCCGCGTAATTGCGGGATTTTTTTTATCTAAAGCATGCTATAAACAACTTAGTGACTAATGGCAATCGTATACAGCTAGGTAAGTGGCGTGGAATTAGAAGACATCTATCGTAGAGACCTTAATTTATTGGTCGCTTTAAAGGTATTGATTGAAGAGGGCAGCGTAAGCCAGGCCGCGCTTCGTCTTAACTTAAGCCAATCCGCAACCAGTCGAGTATTAGGGCGTTTAAGAGAATTACTAAACGATCCGTTGTTTACACGTCAAGGTCAGCACCTTATTCCTACCAAGAAAGCACTCGAGATCAGTCAGCGTATTGATCAGCCTTTGGAGTCTTTTCGCCAATTGCTGAGTCCGAGTGACTTTGACCCTTACTATTGCAGCGAACGTTTTCTGATCGCTACCACCGATTATGCGATGCAAACCATCTTGCCTTATGCGTTGCCTAAGATTTATGAACAAGCACCCAATATCTCTTTGGAGTTTGCTCCGTTGCAGCATGAGCATTTGTTTAAACAGCTCAGCACCGAACGCGTTGATATGGCGATCTGTCGTCCGAGTGGCAGCATTGCACCACTTCATCAAGAAGTCTTGGGGCCGGTTGGTGTATCGTGTCTGTTATCTAAAAACCATCCATTAGCCGATCAACCTTTAAGCCTTGCAGACTATGTTTCACTCCCACATGCGATGATTGCGATCAGTGATGGTGTTAAGGCTTTATTGGACAACGCTTTAGCTAATCAACAACCCAGAAAAATGGTACTGCGTGCTTATCACCTTGAAGCGGCATTGGCGATTGTCGATAGAATGCCGTTGGTGATTACTGTGCCTGCTGATTTGGCTTATTTGGTAGCAGAGCGTTATGACTTGGTTGTTAAGCCATTACCATTTGAATTTATGCCGTTTGATTACTCACTGATCTGGCACTCGCGTTGCGATTCTTCTGCTTCACAACAATGGTTAAGAAGAGTGGTAAAAGAAGAGTGTGGTGAGTTGATTCAAAAACGGATTGCGGATGTCGGTTTGGGTTAACCGGATCTGAGTCTGAGTTCACTTGACCCGAATGACAAAAACGCAAAAGGGCTGATAAAAATCAGCCCTTTGTTGTTTTGGGTTATCCAAGCCTAAAGCTGTTGCTTAAGGTTTGATAATTTTATGTTTGAGAGCCTATAGTTTAATGACTACGCGACCAGTGATTTGACCGTTAGTGATGTCTTCTGCTGCTTGAATTGCACCGTCTAAAGACACTTCTTTGGTTGCTTGAGCGTAGAAAGATTCTGGTAGTAGCTCAGCCAGTTGTTCCCACGCTTTAATACGTTTTTCACGAGGGCACATTACAGAATCAACACCTTGTAGGCGAACGTTACGCAGAATGAATGGCATTACCGTGGTTGGTAAGTCAAAACCGCCTGCTAGACCACACATCGCAACCGCACCGTTGTAATCAATTTGCGCCAATACTTTCGCAAGCACTTTGCTGCCTACCGTATCGATAGCGCCAGCCCACAGTTGTTTTTCTAGTGGCTTAGCTGGTTCTTCTAGTTCAGCACGCTCTACAATACGTGTCGCGCCTAGTGATTTAAGTAGTTCACCGTTTACAGAAGCACGGCCAGTCACTGCTGCCACTTTGTAGCCCAGTTGGTTTAGTAGAGTGATAGATACGCTACCTACACCGCCACTTGCGCCGGTAACTAGGATTTCACCGTCTTCAGGCTTGATGCCAGCATCGACAATAGCTTGAACACAAAGCATTGCTGTGAAGCCTGCTGTACCAATCGCCATTACTTTCTTAGCGTCTAGACCTTTAGGCATCGGCACTAACCAGTCACCGTTTAGGCTTGCTTTCTCAGCCATGCCGCCCCAGTGACCTTCACCAACACCCCAACCAGTTAGAACCACTTCGTCGCCTGCTTTGTAGCGAGGGTCATCAGATTGTGAAACCACACCAGAAAGGTCGATACCAGGAACCATAGGGAAGTTGCGAACAATGCGCCCTTTACCTGTAATCGCCAAACCATCTTTGTAGTTCAAAGAAGAGTAGCTAACATCAATCTTCACGTTACCTTCTGGTAATTGAGATTCTTCAATTTGAGAAACTGACGCGATAGTTTTTTTGTCTTCTTGGTTTAGTACAAGTGCTTTAAACATGATCTGCTCCGTGGAGGAATATTAGGAAACTGAAGTAACTTTAGTTGAATCATCCGAGAAAAAATAATGAAACATCAACATTGAATATATGCGTTTTGTGCATAGATGTCAGGGTTGGTTTTTCTCTCGTTGAGTTCGCTGAACACAATCGATGCATTGTTGGATGCCAAGCAATAAAAAGTGCAGCTATATAAATATAGCTGCACAAAAGATTACCCTTCAAGTATTACCGTCAGTGATCGCTATGGGCGTTCAAATACCGTTGCAATACCTTGGCCTAAACCAATACACATGGTCGCTAAGCCGTATTTCACATCTTGTGCTTCCATCAGGTTGATTAGGGTCGTCGAGATACGAGAACCAGAACAGCCTAGTGGGTGACCAAGAGCAATCGCACCGCCGTTAAGGTTTACTTTCTCATCAACCACATCCAGTAGACCTAGGTCTTTCGCACATGGAAGAGATTGAGCGGCAAACGCTTCGTTGAGCTCAATTACACCCATATCTTCAATGGTTAGGCCCGCACGTTTTAGTGCTTTTTGGGTTGCTGGTACTGGGCCGTAACCCATGATTGAAGGATCACAGCCTGCGATAGCCATCGACTTCACGCGAGCACGAATCTTAAGGCCAAGTGCGTTGGCTTTCTCTTCGCTCATGATAAGCATTGCAGAAGCACCATCAGACAATGCTGATGAAGTACCTGCTGTTACCGTACCGTTTGCTGGGTCAAATACAGGACGCAGTTGGGATAGGCCTTCAACCGTGGTTTCAGGACGAATCACTTCGTCGTAGTCTAGGGTAAATAGAGAACCATCTGCTGCGTGAGCTTCGGTTGGCAGGATTTCATTTTTGAAACGACCTTCAACTGTTGCTGCTTGAGCGCGAGCATGTGAGCGTGCTGCGAATGCATCTTGGTCTTCACGGCTAATACCGTGCATTTTACCTAGCATCTCAGCGGTTAGGCCCATCATACCGGCAGCTTTCGCTACGTGTTTCGACATGCCAGGGTGAAAATCAACACCGTGGTTCATTGGTACGTGGCCCATGTGCTCCACACCACCGATCAGGCAGATTTCAGCATCACCAACCATGATAGAGCGAGTTGCATCATGCAGAGCTTGCATAGATGAACCACATAAACGGTTGACCGTCACCGCACCAATCTCAATCGGTAGACCAGCAAGCAAGGCAGCGTTACGTGCAACGTTGAAGCCTTGCTCTAGCGTTTGTTGTACACAACCCCAGTAAATATCTTCAATTTCGACAGGGTTTACTTCTGGGTTGCGCTCTAAAATGCCTTTCATCAAATGTGCCGACAGATCTTCAGCACGAGTGTGACGGAAAGCTCCACCTTTGGAACGTCCCATTGGGGTACGAAGGCAATCAACAACAACTACATTTTTCATTTTGCTATTCCTTTTCCAAATGTGGGTTACAGAGAACTGGCTTGTTGGCTGTCGTAAAAGCTTTCGCCCTTCGCTGCCATATCAAGCAATAGCTGAGGTACTTGGTACATTGCACCTAAGTCTTGGTAGCCTTTCGCCATTTCAACGAAGTTACCAATGCCCACACTGTCTAAGTAGCGGAATACGCCGCCTCTGAATGGAGGGAAGCCTAAACCGTAAACCAGTGCCATATCCGCTTCTTGCGGTGTCGCGATAATGCCTTCTTCTAGACAAAGCACCACTTCGTTGATCATTGGAATCATCACGCGCTGGATAATTGTTTGGTCATCAAAGTCTTGCGGTTGTTGGCATACGTCAGCCAAGATAGGAAGAATCTCTTCAGAGAAGGTTTTCTTAGGACGACCGCGTTTGTCTACGCTGTATGTGTAGAAACCGCTGCCGTTCTTCTGGCCGTATTTTTCAGCAACGTAAAGTGCATCAATCGCATCACGACCTTCTTTGCCCATACGCTCTGGGAAACCTTGCGCCATCACAGCTTGTGCGTGGTGTGCAGTGTCTAGGCCTACAACGTCTAGTAAGTAAGCCGGGCCCATTGGCCAACCGAACTTGCGCTCCATCACTTTATCGATCTTAGTGAAATCAGCACCGTCGCGTAGCAACATGCTGAAACCGCCAAAGTAAGGGAAAAGTACACGGTTAACGAAGAAGCCTGGGCAGTCGTTAACAACGATTGGGGATTTACCCATCTTCGCTGCGTAAGCAACCACGCGATTGATGGTCTCTTCTGAAGTTTGTTCACCACGGATGATCTCAACCAAAGGCATGCGATGCACAGGGTTAAAGAAGTGCATGCCACAGAAGTTTTCTGGGCGCTTCAGTGATTTCGCTAGCAGGTTGATCGGAATTGTAGAGGTGTTTGATGTTAGAACCGTGTCTTCACCAACCAAACCTTCCACTTCGCTCAGTACTGCTGCTTTTACTTTCGGGTTTTCTACTACTGCTTCAACAATCACATCCGACTGTTCTACACCCGCGTAATGCAGGCTTGGAGTAATAGAAGACAGAATACCTGCCATCTTGAATCCATCTAAGCGACCGCGTGATAAGCGTTTATTCAACAGCTTAGATGCTTCGTTCATACCTAGATCAAGCGATGCTTGTGCGATGTCTTTCATCATCACTGGCACGCCTTTTAGAGCTGATTGGTAAGCAATACCGCCGCCCATGATACCTGCACCAAGTACGGCTGCACGCTCAGTTGCTTTGTTTGCTGACTTACCCGCTTGTTTCGCTAAGCCTTTGATGTACTGGTCATTCAGGAATAAGCCAACTAATGCTTTTGCTTCTTCCGATTTCGCTAGCTTAACGAAGTGCTTACGTTCGATGTCGAGTGCTGCATCGCGATTGCTGCGTGCTGCTTCTTCAATCGCAATCACAGAAGTAATCGGAGCTGGGTAGTGAGGCCCTGCTTTTTGAGCAACTAAGCCCTTCGCCATGGTAAAGCTCATCATCGCTTCGAGTTTGCTTAGTGAAAGCGCTGATGTCTTTTGTTTACGGCGTAGCTGCCAGTCTAATTTTTCATTAGCAGCCAGAGAAACGGTATTGATTGCCGATTCTAGTAACTGGTCTGTTTCAACAATCGCATCTAACAAGCCAACTTTAAGCGCTTCATCTGCACGGCATGCTTTGCCTTGCGTGATAATTTCCATTGCGCTGTCAGCACCGATAACACGAGGTAGGCGTACACAACCACCAAAACCAGGCATGATGCCAAGTTTGGTTTCAGGTAGGCCAATGCTGGTGGTCTTGTCACCGATACGGAAATCGGTAGCGAGTACACATTCACAGCCGCCGCCAAGGGCATGGCCACGCATCATTGAAAGAGTTGGGACAGGAAGGTCTTCGAGCTTGCTGAAGATTGAATTAGCGAATCTTAACCATTCATCAAGTTCTGCTTCTGGCTTAGCAAATAGGCCAAGAAATTCAGTGATGTCTGCGCCTACAATGAACGCGTCTTTGTTTGAAGTTAAGATTAAACCACGTAATCCTGCGTGAGCATTAAGAGCATCTAACGCTTTATCTAGTGATTCTAAAGTAGCAAGGTCGAGTTTGTTTACAGAGGCTGGTGCACAGAAGCTTAATTCCGCAATACCATCTTGTAATTCCTTTACCTGTAGGGTGTTAGCTTGGTAAATCATTGTCTATCTCCATGACATACAATCCACGATTGTTTGAGAGAATCTTGTTATCTTTCTATTATTGTAGAATACCTGGTAAGACCAGTTATCTTAGTCTGTACCTCTGCTTGATTAATTTCAATACATTTTTTAAACAATTGTTTAACATTGTGCGATAGCACAGATCCTCTAACCCTTATTATTCACGCGTGATACACTTCGTCGCTCTTATTAACTAAGTTAACGATATGAATGAACAGCCTTATTTAATACCTTCTGCGTCGGCTCTGTTTGAAGAAGAGATAAAAAAGAGCGTCTTTATTACGCATCTTGCTCATACTCCAAGTGTTGAAGCTGCAAAACAGTTCGTAGAACAGGTGAAAAAAGAGCATTCTTCAGCACGACATAACTGTTGGGGTTTTGTTGCTGGTCGACCTGAAGACTCAATGCTTTGGGGTTTCAGTGATGATGGTGAACCCTCGGGTACAGCGGGTAAGCCTATCTTGGCGCAACTATCGGGCTCTGGTGTCGGTGAATTAACGGCTGTTGTGACGCGCTACTCTGGCGGAATTAAGCTTGGAACCGGCGGTTTGGTTAAGGCTTACGGCGGTGGCGTACAACAAGCTCTCAAGCTGCTTCAAACTATCGAGAAAAAAATAACCACAAAATTACGGCTAGAGTTAGACTATGGCTTTGTGCCGATCGCACAATCCATCATGGCTCAGCATCAGGCTGTTGAGGTCCAAGCGGATTATGGTGTTCAAGTTGAGCTTATTATTGAAATAGAGCTCCTTCAGGTAGATTCGTTTACCCAAACCATGATCAATAAAAGCGGTGCTAAGGCACTGGTAACGAAAGTCAAAGACAACTAGGAAGTGTGAAGCATTTCGCTTCGTTCAATAGCTCATGCAATTTCGCTCAATTATTCGAATCGTCGGATTATTATTAGCACTTTTTAGTGTATCAATGCTTGCTCCTGCGCTCGTCGCACTGATCTATCGAGATGGTGCGGGTGTGCCATTTGTGACGACCTTCTTCGTTCTCTTATTCTGTGGAGCAACTTGCTGGTTTCCAAACCGACGTTATAAGCATGAATTGAAAGCGCGTGATGGCTTTTTGATTGTTGTTCTGTTTTGGACGGTAATCGGTAGTGCGGGTGCGCTGCCGTTTTTGATCGCCGATAACCCCAATGTGTCGGTAACCGATGCTTTCTTCGAATCCTTCTCTGCATTAACTACGACAGGTGCGACCGTAATTGTCGGCCTCGATGATCTGCCTAAGGCGATTCTTTTTTATCGTCAGTTCCTACAATGGTTTGGTGGTATGGGTATCATCGTATTAGCGGTAGCTATCCTCCCTGTTCTGGGTATCGGTGGTATGCAGTTATATCGTGCTGAAATCCCGGGTCCAGTAAAAGATAGCAAGATGACTCCGCGTATTGCTGAAACGGCAAAAGCGCTTTGGTACATCTACCTGAGCTTAACCATTGCTTGTGCAGTGGCGTTTTGGCTTGCTGGGATGAGCTTCTTTGATGCCATCAGTCATAGCTTCTCTACTATTGCGATTGGTGGCTTCTCGACTCACGATGCGAGCATGGGGTATTTCAATAGCCCTGCGATCAACATGATTACAGTTGTGTTCCTTCTTATATCCGCATGTAACTATTCGCTTCACTTTGCTGCATTTGCTTCAGGTGGTGTGCATCCTAAGTATTATTGGAAAGATCCTGAGTTCCGCGCCTTTATCTTTATTCAGGCAGTACTGTTCTTGGTTTGTTTCTTATTACTGCTCAATCATCACTCTTATGATTCGTACTACGATGCTTTCGACCAAGCCTTGTTCCAAACCGTGTCTATCTCTACGACCGCGGGTTTTACAACGACGGGTTTCTCAGAGTGGCCATTGTTCTTACCCGTACTGCTTTTGTTCTCTTCTTTTATAGGGGGATGTGCAGGTTCTACGGGTGGTGGTATGAAAGTGATTCGAATCTTACTACTTACTCTGCAAGGTGCTCGTGAAATGAAGCGTCTTGTTCACCCACGGGCTGTCTATACCATCAAGGTTGGCGGTTCTGCACTACCACAACGTGTTGTAGATGCGGTCTGGGGCTTCTTCTCTGCATACGCATTAGTGTTTGTGGTTTGTATGCTGGCTCTTATTGCAACTGGTATGGACGAGTTGAGTGCTTTCTCTGCGGTAGCGGCGACATTAAATAACCTTGGCCCGGGCCTTGGTGAAGTCGCGGTGCACTTTGGCGATGTGAACGACAAAGCAAAATGGGTACTTATCGTATCTATGCTGTTTGGCCGATTAGAAATCTTCACCTTATTAATCTTATTGACCCCTACGTTTTGGCGTAGCTAAGGACAACATTGTGGCAAAAGCTCTATTTTTGTATTCAAGCCGTGAAGGGCAGACCAAGAAAATCTTGAACTATATAAAAGAAGAAATGAGTGAGTTCGAATGTGAGCTTCAAGATCTGCACACTATTGGCAAGGTGGACTTTGCTCAGTACGACAGAGTGTTGATTGGCGCATCGATTCGTTATGGCCACCTTAATAAGAAGCTATATCAATTTATTGATGCCAACCTTACTCAGTTGCAATCAAGCAAGGTTGCGTTCTTCTGTGTTAACTTAACGGCGCGTAAAGAAGACCAAGGCAAAGATACACCAGAAGGCAGTGCGTATATTAAGAAGTTCCTTACCAAGTCTCCATGGCAGCCGACTTTAATCGGTGTATTTGCAGGTGCCCTCTATTACCCACGTTATAACTGGTTCGATAGAACCATGATCCGCTTTATTATGAATATGACAGGTGGTGAAACGGATACAACGAAGGAAGTTGAGTACACAAACTGGGAAAAAGTCTCTTTGTTCACTGAAAAACTGAAGAATATGTAAGATAAAAGCCTACTTTTGAGGCGTTTTGAGTTCTTTTTAATCGAACGAATAAAAAAACGAAAAAAACTTAAAAAAGGGCTTGCCAGTGTGATCGAAATCTCTATAATGCCACCTCGCTGACACGGGATGGCTTCTTAGGAAACCAGAACGAATCAGCAAGCCAAATTAGCCAAGCCAAGCGCTTGAAAAAAGTTTTGAAAATAGTGGTTGACACTAAAACTTAAATCGCTAAAATGGCCGTCCGATTTGAGCGAAGCTCAAAAAGGAAAAGCTCTTTAACAATTTAAACCTATCAATCTGTGTGGGCACTCGTTGATGAATATCAAAACGTTTTATCGTTAGATAAAACAGATTCTTCGGAATCAAAATTGATTTCAATGAACTGAGTGACCAATACGTTTAACTACTTGTAGTTATTCGGCACAGTCAATTCATTACCATTCTGTTGGAATGGTAATAGCTTTAGAATTACTTTTTGTAGTTTTGAAGTCAGTATTCGTTGAGTCACACCTATTAATTTAGGTAATCAAAACTTTAAATTGAAGAGTTTGATC
>NZ_JBFROH010000002.1:0-5437 GCF_041471425.1 Vibrio sp. 10N.261.52.C2
GCTAATCCGCGATGAACCTTATTTGTTTCGACCTAGTGAGTCAGAAACAGATAAACGGCTCTTTTATTGAGTGGGTGCTGGATTCGAAATCTAGCTCACGAAACCTTAGAGATTGAGTCTACTCAGTGATCTCTTGCAGCACTTCTCCGATTGACCCGCTTGGTTGGGTGATACCCAGTTTGTTCGAAAGCGTTGGCGCAATGTCATATGGCGTCACTGCTCGCGATACCTTCTTAGCTTCAACGTCGTAGCCTGCAAAGATCACAGGCACATGAGTGTCGTATTTCCACGGAGAACCATGTGTAGAGGCAATTTGGAGGCCTTCCATGTCGTTAATGTAGCTGCGCGGTGCAAATACTACGTACACGTCGCCAGAACGAGCAGGGTGGTAGTTGTTTTTAATTAGCTGCATCACATGCGTATCCGGTACTCGGTTAGCCGCAATGTCACTACTTGATACAGCAAACGCAACACCTTTCACTTTTGCAATTTCATCCGCAATAGCTTCTTGGACCTTAGCCAGATCAAGCTTCTTCTCAGCGATCAGATCATGATTCAGATAGATGTAAGGTTGTGCGTACAAGCGAATCGCGTCTTTGGTTAAACCAAATTCATCCTTCAATCGTTTCTCAACACCACTCGAGAGTAGTGTGTCTTTATTGAAGTATTGAGCTTGATTGAAACCAAGCGCATTTGCCGCAGGTGAAGATTCAGGTACACCGTGGTCGGCAGACAGCACAATCAATGTGTTTTCTAGCCCGACTTGGTTATCCACGGTTTTGAAAAGCTTAGCGAGAGTCTTATCAAGTCGGATAAGGTTGTCTTCTGTTTCTAGGCTTTCAGGGCCGTAAAGGTGCACCACGTAGTCATTTGATGAGAAACTCACTGACAGATAATCGGTCACGTCGCCTTGGCCAAGCTTCTCTTGCATCAACAAGGTGCTAGCGAAGTTTTCCGTGATTTCGTCACCAGCAGGGCTGACGGTTAGCGTTGTGCTGTAGTACTTGTAACTTGCCGGGCCATAAGGATGAGGGAAGGTGCGTTGGAAGTCACCGAGTTTCACTTTGTGTTCGGTATCGTGTTCTTGCAACGTGTATTTATCACGCGGTAATGAGAGCTCCCATTTCTGTTTGGAATACTGAGCAGCAATCGCTTTCTCGTTCCAGCGTGATACCCAATCTGGATACTCGTCATAGTAATAGTTACTGGTGACAAACTCCGATTGTGCTTTGGAGAACCAGAAGGCTTTACCACTGTGTCCTGCCAATGAGATTGCGCCGCGGTCTTTCACTGATACACCGAATACTTTTGATTTGCCACTATTGGAAATCGTCAGTTCGTCACCAAACGTGGTGGAGAGTATTGGCTCTGGAGAGCGGCCATCGCCTTGTGCTGTCTTCTGCGTTGGGTCGATCTCTGTTGCTTTATCGACACCTGCACCAGAGGTCAGCATTTGGTAGTTACCGTCTTCTACGTTATACACCAAACGTTCTTCGCTACGGTCATACCAAACGTTACCTACCATGCCGTGTACGCTCGGTGGAGCACCTGTTGCAAGCGACACATGGCCCACGATCGTTTCCGTGTTGCCATGTTGGTAGTTTGCGTTGGTGTAGTAGGTACCATCATCCATTAAGTACCGGAAACCGCCTTCACCGAAGTTGTGCTTATATCGTTCGATTAGATCTGCGCGCAGGCCATCTACCGTGATTTGAAGGACTAGATTTGGCTTTTCCTCAGCTGAAGCTGGGAGAGCGCAGAGTAACGCGAGGGTTAGTCCTGAAAGCTTGGTGTATTGCATAGAGTTCCCTTATTCACTGTTGCCGCTGAGTTCTAATGTTTGGTCAGGTTTCCAACGTTTGGCCAGATTTGTAACGTGTGTGCAGTGCGAATCGTATTTTTAGTATTGTTGGTGACGATTAGTGAACCATAACCTTCGGCATCTTTAGTTAGTTCGCTTCGTTAGCTAGTTCACATCCTTAACTAAACGCAGCCCCATATCTGACATAGTGATCGATTGGCTTGCGAAGTCACGACGGTAACTTTCAGATTCATTTTCGTCATAAGCAAAGCTGCCACCGCGAACCGATTTGTGTGATAAACCGACGTCGCTGTGTTTTGCGTTGTTAGGGTTGTCTGTTGGACCGAATCGGTAGAAGGTGCCATCGAAGGCATCGATAACAAACTCGCCCACGTTTCCTGTCATGTCATATAAGCCTAGTTCATTTGGTTTCTTTAGCCCGACTGGATGTGCGCTATTTTTAGAATTTGCTGAGTACCACGCAACATCATCTAAGTTATTGGAACCACTGTAAGTATAGCCTTTACTTTTATTGCCACCTTTGGCTGCAAATTCCCATTCAGCTTCAGTAGGCAGACGGTATTCTTCACCCGTTAATTCATTCAACTGCTCAACAAAATAGTTTGCTTGCTGCCAACTAAGGTTATTGACCGGAACTTGTGGGTTTTGGAAATAACTGAGAGATGAACCCATCACCGATTCGAACAATTCTTGAGTCACCTCAAACTTCGCAATATAGAAACTATCTACAGTTACATTACGTGCAGGACGCTCTGCTTTGGTCGCTTCTGGACCGTTCGACCCCATGGTGAATGTGCCGCCTTCAACCAACACCATCTCTTGGTCAATTTGTTGGGCGATGGGGTGTGTAGGCACGCTTGCACAGCCACTCAGAAGGATAGTCATGGTGACGCTGCTAATTGTTGCTAACTGTTTGTAATTAAGAAATTTCATCACGTGCCTCAGATGTTCGAAATAGGGTCTAATTCTAACGTTTAAGGTCATTCCTATTGGTTATAAAGGGTATAACATGTCACCTGTTCGAATAGGAATTATGATGGGTCCAGAATACTAAAATAGGTAGGTAAATCATGCATATTACTCAAGGTCCACAATATAACGGTAAAGCGTCTAAGCGCTTGCATGTCATGGCTAAGCCGATTGGCGCAGCATGCAACATTGACTGTAAATATTGTTACTACCTAAGTAAGCAAGATTTGTTGGAGTACAAGAAAGGCAGTTCTCCAAGAATGGATGATGAGACGTTAGAAACCTACATCCGACAATACATCGAAGGTCAAAATACGCCTGAAATTATCTTCTCATGGCAGGGCGGTGAACCGACCATGCTGGGTTTAGCGTACTTTGAAAGAGTGGTTGAGCTACAGAAAAAGTACCGACCTGAAGGTGTGTTGATTTCAAACGACCTGCAAACCAATGGCACACTGCTCAATGACGATTGGGGCCGATTCTTAGCAAAGAACAATTTCCTAATCGGTTTGAGTATTGATGGCCCTGAAATGCTGCACAATGCGTATCGTGTTAACAGAGCAGGCCGTGGTACATTCAAACAAGTGATGGCTGCCGTTGAACTGCTGCACAAACACCAAGTGAAATTCGCAACGCTTACTTGTGTGAATAACCTCACCAGTCAAAATGCACTAGAAGTGTACCGATTCTTACGTGATGTGGTGAAGTCGCCACAAATGCAGTTTATCCCTATCGTTGAGCAAAAAACCTTTAGAACGGTTGCACCACAAACATCCCAAGTAAGCGAGCAGCTTAAACAAGGCGACAAACGCCTGATCCCCGGCCATAAAGATTCAATCATGGAATCGTGGTGTGTGTCGGACTTGGCTTGGGGTAACTTCTTGATTTCTGTGTTTGACGAGTGGGCCAAGAACGACATCGGCAAGGTGTTTGTTCAGTATTTTGAAGCGAGCGTAGAAACATGGATTGGGCGTCCGAACCCACTGTGTACCTTGAATGAGATATGCGGAAAGGGCTTGGCAATGGAGCCAAATGGCGACGTATTTTCATGCGACCATTATGTTTACCCTGAATACAAGATTGGCAATATTCATCACGAGAAACTTGATGATTTGGCGTACAGCGCACCACAGCAAAAGTTTGGTTTTGCTAAATCCCGTACACTGACCAGTCAATGTCAGCAGTGTGATTACAAGTTCGCTTGTCATGGTGAGTGCCCTAAGAACCGCTTTATCAAAACTCGTGTAGGTGAACCGGGTTTGAACTACTTATGTGCTGGTTGGCATAAGTTCTTTTCTCATGTCGATAAGTCGATGGCGTACATCGCTCGCGCGATGGGGCATCCGGTTGCTCATGGTAAATTCAGCGACTCAGTATTGATGGCGCATCGAGCAAAACAGGCGCAACAAGCTACGTTCGAGACCAAGTTTTAACTCGTTCTTTGGATCAACAGGTCCAAGAAAAATTTAATCAGATACGAGTCTAAGGACAGGCTAAGTTCTCCAGTTTAAGGTAATAGTATGATGAAGAAGAGTTTAGCGACGGCTGTTGCTTTATTGATTTCAACGTCCGCATTAATTTCAACGTCTGCGATGGCTGCGAATAGCGTTCAACAAACGGTTGACGCGCCAGCACAAAATATCAATCAAGTGCTTGAAATGACGGACACTCAAACCCGCATTCAACAGTTGTCTTACATGGCACAAGATCAGAATCAATCTGTTGAAAATCGTACTGGTGCACTGCAAGAGCTTGCTTCATATCCAAGCCAAAATGCGCTGGTGGCGGTGGCAAGAGGCTTAAAAGATCAAAACCCTGAAGTTCGTGAAGCGGCGGTTATCGGTTCTGAACCTTACCAACTTGAACATCGCTGGGCGTTAGTTTCACCCTTGCTAAAAGACAGCGATACCATGGTTCGCCATACGGCAACGTCAAACCTAGTCCGTGACTTCAATGCATTGGATGACGAGCAGAAAGCACAAATTGAACCACCAGTCATAGAGCTTATTAGCTTCTTGGAAACGCAAGAATCTGAAAAGTACCAATTACTGTTTGCTGATGTGCTTCGTTGGCACAATGACTGGGATAAGGCGGAAACGGTTTATCTAGAGCTGATCAATACGCATCCAAAAGAAGCGCAAGTTTGGTTGAGCTACGCAGATAATTTTCGAGCTCAGAACAAAGATAAGCAAGCAGTCGAAGTATTAGATCGTGGTTTGGAGAGCGTGCCAAACAACGCCGCTCTGCATTATTCGAAATCGTTGACTCTGGTTCGCCTTGAAGACAAAACTGCGGCAGCCAAAGAGATTGAAGTGGCTGCGAAGCTAGCGAAAGATAACAGCTACTACTGGTACCTAAATGGGGTATTACAAGAAGAGTTGGATATCGACAAGTCGACTAAATCGTTCGAGAAAGCATATTTGATCTCTGGTTCTCCAGAGCAGCTATACGCGGTATGCGATATCTATGTGCGCTACGGAAATGAAAAGACCGATGATTGCTTAGGTGAGCTAGGTAAAGTAGCTCCTGACTATGTTATTGATCAGTTGAAAGATAAACGAGTAGCGCCAAGCTCATAATATCCTAATGAGTAATTAGCGAAGCCTATAATGAAAAGCCAGTCGACATGAACTGACCCCCAATAGT
>NZ_JBFROH010000003.1:0-91771 GCF_041471425.1 Vibrio sp. 10N.261.52.C2
CGATGAACCATAAAAAAGCCAGCTTGGTGGCTGGCTTTGTTGAGATATTGAAAACTAAGTTTACAAGAATGCCGTCTCTATAGAGGCTTTCTCTACTCGTGTTCCTGTCTGTTACTCACACGGGGGTGCCATGTGAATCACGGCCAGGCCGCCTAGAGAAGTTTCACGGTACTTCTTGTTCATGTCTTTACCTGTTTGATACATGGTCTCGATAACCTTGTCTAACGAGATAAGACACTTGCTGGTACGTTTCAACGCCATGCGCGATGCATTGATGGCTTTCATTGCACCCATTGCGTTACGTTCGATACATGGCACCTGAACAAGGCCACCGATCGGATCGCATGTCATGCCCAGTGAGTGTTCCATCGCGATCTCAGCGGCAATACAAATCTGTTCGTTGCTACCACCACGTAGGGCAGTTAGGCCTGCTGCGGCCATTGATGAAGAAACGCCGACTTCACCCTGACAACCTACCTCTGCGCCAGAAATCGAAGCGTTGGTTTTGTATAAGATGCCGATTGCGCCAGAGACTGCCAAGAAGTCTTTAAGCTGCTTGGTGTCTAGCTCCTTGATGAAACGATGGTAGTACATCAATACCGCAGGAATAACCCCAGCTGCACCGTTGGTAGGTGATGTCACGACCTGACCGCCCGCTGCATTCTCTTCACTCACGGCAAAGGCAAATAGGTTAATCCAATCCATGATCTCCATTGGATCGTTTTCAATCGAGGCATTCGCTTCAAGCTTTTTAAGCAGAGCAGGTGCTCGACGAGTGACTTCTAGGCCGCCATCAAGGATGCCTTCCGTGTCAAAGCCACGCTGCATACACAGAGACATCACCTTCCAAATTTGGTCGGCTTTCTGGTCAATCACATCCATACCTTGGAATGAAACTTCGTTACGTAGAATTAAGCCACCAAGGCTCAGTCCTTGTTGTTCGGATAGTTCAAGCAACTGATCAGCAGAAGAGAAAGGGAACTCAACTTGAGTTTCTGCTTCCTGTTTGCCGTTTTGTAGCTCATCAGCGGTTGCGATAAAGCCACCACCAATCGAGTAGTAGGTTTCCATATCCAGAAGGCTGCCGCTTTCGTCAAAGGCAGAGATAGTCATGCCATTTTCATGCAACGGAAGGTTAGTTTTGTGGAAGAGCAGATCGCTTTCTACATCGAAATAAATTTCATGGTTACCGCTAACCAATAGAGATTTATCTTCAATCGCCTTACGCATTGCTTGGTTAGCACTGGTGATTTTAATGGTGTCGGGGCGGTTACCTAGCAAACCTAACAAGGTCGCTCTGTCTGTGTGGTGACCAATACCCGTCAATGATAACGAGCCGTATAAGTCGATTTGAATACGCTTCACTTGCTTAAGCTGAGCATCAATTTTTTGGGTAAAGTTAAACCCAGCGATCATTGGTCCATTTGTGTGGGAGCTGGATGGTCCAACCCCAATTTTGTAGATATCAAAAATAGACAGCATAGTAACTTCCTGTGAAGACGGTTCGATGGACGAACTCTGTGTAAAATTTGTATTTGGTTAGTTGCACTTCTTTGAGTGAACCTGTTCTTTGGGTGAAATAGTTATGCGATAGAGCGTATTCATTGATTGAAAGGGCTCTTTTATCGACTAGTGCTAACAAGCATAGAGCGATGAAATACAAGAGCGTGCTATGTTTGCTGTAAAGCGACACGTTTATTCTTGTATTACCTAAGATGTCGCTATCAATAGTGAGCATTATTGCGAGCAACATATAAGAATTTCAAAATACTTTTGTTAACAAGTATTGTATACATAATTCACTCCATCTAATCCCCAAAACGAGACTTGAACATAAAATGAGCATTAATCACCTCCTTATTGTGCTGGGTAAGCGACTTAATAAGAATAAATTGACTGATGAAGGAATTAGTCGAGTTGATGCTTTGGTTGAGTATCTGGCGGAGCCTTTGGTAGAAGAGTCGAATCAGCAAACTGCGGTAGCATTTTGTGGTGGGGTAACAAAAGGGCAAACACTGTCTGAAGCCGATGCGATGCACCAGTACTTTAGAAAGCTTGAAAAGCAGCGTGAACATCCGTTTTCTTTAGGGGCGATTTTGCTCGAGCAGCATTCGACCAACACTGTCGAGAACATACAGAACTTGGCCTCAGAGATGATTGCAAGCGGGCTGTTTACTCGTGGGCAAAGTGTGCAAGTGACATTCGTTTCGAATGACTACCACTTACAACGTATATTTGAGATTCAATCGCTCATGGACGAGCAAGGTTTGCTTAAAGTTCTCGTCGAGAAGTGTTCCGCACTTGGGGTTGAGCTGCAAATAGATCGCAGGTTGGATGCTCATGTTGCGGTGCCATACCCACATCAAAGTGCTCAAGGGCAATTGTTTCTGTTGATGGATGTACTGACGACCTACCGAGTTTATCTTGAAGGTGTTTGTGCGGGCACATTTAAGCGAGATTTGGAGTTGGTTAGACAAGAACCAGAAAGACTGTCTTTGGAAGCACTGATAGCCGTAAAGGAACTCGTTGGGCGTTCATCTGACTTTGACATTGTGGAGAGTTTGCTTCCAGTATTGGATCGCTGTATCCAGCAGACTTTAGTGGGGACCGATATAAAAAAAGTCAGGGAATACCTAGCTCTACTAGATACTAACCTGACTTTATTGAATCGTTATTTAGACCCGGAATCGGATCACACAAATATCGCTGGTGGCGATAGATGTTTATTTCTTTCTCGTGATGCCAAAAGCTAGAAGTTCAGTGCCTTCTTCAGCGATGTTTTTAACCGCTCGAACGTAATCATCGCCCATAACATTGTGCCAGAAGGCTCATGTGTTTTTTTACAGTGATTAACTTTGGTTTTCTGAATCTTGCTCATGGTTATTGCGGTAGTACTCCCACTGTTCAATGCGCTCGCCGTCATCGAATACACAGTAAGTTGTACGCTGATTGTTTTCAGTAACCGTGTCTAATTCACCGTCTTGTTGAACACAATAAACCGCTGCTGGGTTAGCGACTGAAACACGTTGGCCCTCGCTATATTCTGCATAGTCGTTTGCACAACCGCCTAATACAACGGCACATACAGCCATCAAACCAATTTTCTTCATGTCTATCTCCTACGTGATAACTCTATAATCGAATGCGTTAAGTTCTACAGAACCAAATGAGAAGCTCTATGAAATTAGTATATTTTAGATTTCAGAAAAGGTTGTCCTAATTTGGTCAAGATATTGAAATAGGTTGATATTTCTTCATGTTTAACGACTTTTTGAGTGTTAGATCAAGCTAAGTGGATTCAAGTTACCGTAGGAATATCCCCGTCCGATCCGTTCTGGTTAGCGGTTGTGAACCTCGAATCTATTGATGATTATGATATGATGCCGCCAAATTCAGTAGAGCAGTCAGAATCATGAGACACCTAAAAACAACCATCCATCCTGATATCGACCATCTAGACAATAAAACGGTCTATAAGCGCAACGCTGCCCGTGCCATTGTGTTAGATGGTGAAGACATTCTGATGCTGTATACAGAGCGTTATCACGACTACACCATTCCTGGTGGTGGTTTGGATGAAGGGGAAGATGTGATCGCAGGTATGGTTCGTGAACTCGAAGAAGAGACTGGCGCGAAGAATATCCATAGCATCAAGCCGTTCGGCATTTTTGAAGAGTTTCGTCCTTGGTACAAAGACGATGCAGACATGATGCACATGATTTCTTACTGCTACTCATGCAAGATCGATCGTGAGCTTGGTGAAACGGCTTACGAAGATTATGAAGTGAAAAACGGGATGAAACCGGTGTGGATGAATATCCATGAAGCGATCGCTCATAACGAAAAGACCATGGCAGAGAGCCCTAAGAAGGGCATGAGTATTGAACGTGAAACCTTTTTGCTGCATTTGATTGCCAAAGAGATGCTTTAGCCGTTATCAATACTAGCCTGCTAAGCTATTTATTTGCCGCCACTTTTGGCGGCAAAATTGTTTCTAGCAATGCTAAAATTTAATAGCGGAAACTAATTATTGAATATGGTTGATATTGTCAACTAAGTGTTTTTGATGTATCTTTACCTCAGCGATGAACCTATCTAGCTTAACTGCCCGGTTATATCGTTAAATCTCGCTGTGAGCCTGCCCTAAACAAAGAATACTATGAATAAAAGACAGTTTATTGCCCATTATCTGCGCATGAATCGCACCTCGTACTTATTGGCGATTGTGTTCATCTTTCTCGTCAACTGGTTACAAGTAGAGATCCCTCGTTATATCCAATTGGCGATAGATTTGATTGATGATGCCTCTTCAACTGGCCACCAACAGCTTCAAACCTATGTTTGGATTGTGGTCGGGATGTCGGTTGCCATGGTGGTGGTGAGAATTCTGTCTCGTATCTATGCGCTTAATCCGGGGCGAATTACAGAGGCCGCACTTAAAAGTACACTTCTACAAAAGTTGAATCGCTTACCGAGCAGCTTTCACGAACGCTTTGCTTCGGGTCGACTGATCTCGATTATCAACAATGACCTTAGTGGCATTCGACTGCTGTTTGGTGTCGGCTTCTTGCAGTTCTTCAATGCCTTGCTTGCGTTGTCGTTGACGCCTCTTTACATGTGGCGCATATCGCCAGAACTCACACTGTATTCGATCATTCCTATCTCAATCGCTTTTGTGATTTTCCGTGTGGGCTTCAAGCGTATGAAAACGCTGCATTTAGAGCACATGAAGCGTCTACAAAACCTGTCTGCTCAACTAATGAGTTACCTGTCTGGGATTGATCTCATTAAGAGCCAGCAGATGTCACCCTGGGTGAAAGCCGAAACTGAAAAGCTGAACCAGTTATTGCTTGAATGCCGCCTTAAAATTACACGCATTCAAGTCTTCTTTATGCCGGTACTCGACTACGCCAATGACCTGATGAAAATCATCATTCTTGGGCTTGGTGGCTACATGTTAATGAGACAGGAACTCACACTTGGTGAGATTACCGCCTTTCTGACTTACTCGGTTTTGCTCGCTATGCCATTGATGCAACTTGGCAGAATCGCGACCATTTATCAGCGTGGCATGGTAGGTATTCAAAGTGCACAAACCATTCTTAATGCCAAAGTCCCGGAGCTTGATGAAGGTAAGCTGACTGAACTAGATGTTGAATCACTGAAGGGAAAAACGTTTTCTGTTCGCAACCTCAGCTTCAGCTATTCAGGTGAAGAACGCGTGATTCTCGATGACATCAGCTTTGATATTCCAGCAGGTAAGAAAGTGGGTGTGTTAGGCGGGATCGGAGCGGGTAAAACGACATTAGTGAACTGCTTAAACCACCACTTGGATGTACCACAAGGTTCTGTTTTCCTTGGTGAAAGAGATGTCACTAGCTTCTCACGCAGTGACTTACGCCGTTACGTGAAAACCGTGACTCAAGACCCTTACCTGTTTTCAGCAACCGTCGAAGACAATATCCGCTTTGGTAGCCTAGATACCGATTTGGCAAAGAGTCAGGTTGATGAAGTGCTAGAGCTCAGCCAGTTGGCTAGTGATGTGACACGTTTTGAACACGGCGATCAAACCTTAGTCGGTGAGAAAGGGATCATGTTGTCAGGTGGTCAGAAGCAGCGCTTAAGTATTGCGCGTGCTTTATTGCAACCCACCGACCTGATCATCATGGATAACGTTCTATCGGCTGTCGACTATGAAACAGAACGTAAGATCTTGGGAGGTTTGTTTAAACGTTTGGAAAATCAATCGGTTCTTGTGGTTTCACACCGCGTTAATGCCCTTGAATATATGGATGAAGTCATCGTGTTGAACGAAGGTAAAGTGATCGCGAAGGGCGACCACGCCACGTTATTGAAAACCTGTGATTACTATTACGATACATGGCAACTACAGCAGAATGAAACGGAGGCAGCAGCATGTTAAAAGGTGTTGATCTCAAATACCTCAAGCACTTTTTTAAGTTTGCTAAGAAATACAAAGGCTCTGCGATTCTGGGCATCGCTATGCTTCCTCTTTCTGTCATCACGAGCTTGTTGTTCCCTTGGCTGATCATTCAAGTGATCGATGTTCACCTGAGTCATGGGGATATGGATGGTCTGCTCGAATACGTCTTCTATCTCGTTGCCGTGCTGGTGGCGAGTTATGTGGTGGATACCACCTATTCGTACAACCTTCGTAAAACTGGGCAATACACGATAACTGACATGCGCTCAGTGTTGTTTGCTCGCGTGCTCAAACTGCCACGCAGCTATTTTGATAACACACCGATTGGCGTAACGCTTTCACGATTAACCAGTGATTTGGAAACCATCGGCGAGACGTTTGTTCAGTCGGTTGTCGGGCTAGTTAAAGACAGCATCAATACCATTGCTCTGTTAGTGATGATGTTCTTTATTGATTGGCAGTTAACGATGATTGTATTGATCATTATGCCACCAGTGATGTACTTGACGGTGTATGTGAGAAACCGACTTCGTGCTTTGTATAAGGTGACTCGTTCTTCTTTGGCTCGCAGTATTGGCTTTTTACAAGAAGTCTTATTTGGCATGAAAACCGTTCAGATGTACCGAGCGGAAGAGCAAGTCGAGCAACGCTACCAAGGCTATACCGATGAGTTTTTAAGAGCGCAGAAGAAGATCAATAAATACGATGCGATTTTGTTCTCGTTTATCTCCGGCATCACTTCAATCACTATCGCGATTATGATCTGGTATGGCTCTGAGCAAGTGATAGAAGGAGCGCTCACCTTGGGTGTGCTGATTGCGTTCATCAATACTTTAGAGAAAGTGTTTGTTCCGATCCGAGACTTTACTTCGCAGATCGCTTCGATTCAGAGTTCATTTGCAGCGTTTGACCATATTGAAGAACTGTTTGTTGAGCCGACTGAAGAGGAAGGGCGTAACCTGCTGCCATCTAACAAGGTTGAGAAACAGCTTGAACAGTTTGTGAGCCTAGAGTTTAAGAACGTAAGCTTCCGCTACAAAGACGACTCTCCCTACGTTCTAAAGAATGTCTCGTTTGTATTGGAGAAAGGGCATCAAATTGCCCTTGTGGGTTCGACGGGTTCGGGCAAGTCGACGATTCTGCGTCTGATCTCTAAAACCTACCAAGATTATGAAGGCAGCATTTTGTTGAATGGAATAGAGCTGTCACAGATCTCAAGTGAAGACTCTGCTCATTTGTTCTCAATGATGATGCAAGACGTGCACTTATTTGAAGAGACCATTCAATTCAATATCGCGCTGGGCAAAACGCATCTATCTAGAACTGAGGTTGAACAGGCGGCGCGCTATGTTTATGCCGATAAGTTTATTGAACAATTGCCACAAGGTTATGACTTCCACTTGGAAAAGAACGGCTCCAACTTGTCTGTAGGGCAAACGCAGCTTATCTCGTTCGCTAGAGCGGTTGCACAGGGTGGTCAATTGATGATGCTTGACGAGGCGACCAGTTCGGTAGATTCAATCACCGAAGACCTGATTCAAAAAGCAATGCAGCGCCTTTTCAAGGAAAAAACTGTGATTGCGATTGCACACCGTTTGAGTACCGTTCGTCACTCAGATACGATTTTGGTGTTGGAAAAGGGTGAAATTGTTGAGCAAGGTAATCATCAACAGCTGGTGGCACACAATGGTATTTATGCTGGCTTGTTACAAGAATCGATTGTAGAAACGGGCGATTCTCAAGTAACGGTTGCCTGATCACCTCAAATCAGGTTTACCGTTATCGATACTATGAATTGGTGTTGCTTATGTTTCACCAATTTCTATTCTTTTCTAGTATTCCCAGTAGCTTAGGAAAAATAAAACATATTTTACGATTATTAATATGTTATGATATCCCTACTACTAAAGGGGTGTCTTAGGGCATCGGGATGTATGCAAGCAAAAAGAACCGGCTTGTGTCAGTCACTTTCTGGCGAATATGGAATCGAAAATGTTGTTGGAAGAAGTTGTAGAAATTATCGAATTAACCGACTCAGACCATTTATCTCAAGCAATGGAACTGTTTAACGAGCATGGTTTTGTTGATACTGAGTCTTTACCTTTTATGAATGTTGTTTTTGAAACAGCACCAGATCAACTTGCGAAGAAGCTGTCGCAGATTGGTTTTAAAGGTTTAGTGCAAGTCGAAAAGAACGAAGATGCATCAGGCTTCACCATTATTGATGCTGACCGTGTTCTGCTAAAAGACTCTGCTTAACTGTAAGATTCTTCTTAATGACAAGAATAAGATTCAGCTTAGTGAAAAGACTCTATCCAGTTCAGTAACACCCGTTATGATTATTTGAGGTTAACACAGTGACAACAGCAACCGTTTCATCAACAGAGCAACACATTTCCAATGAACATGCGCTTTTAGGTGCATCGTTATTAGCGTCTCAAAAAGTTGAGTTGGCTCTGTTCAGTGTGATCTCTAAATTAGTTAAAACCCTATCAAAAGATCAGCAACAGGCATTAGGTCTGGATTTGGATACCTTTTTAAGGGAGAAGCCAAGTGAACAAGCCTCGACTCTGAGCCACTACGAAAATACGTTTGGTGAGCAACTTCCTTTGAAGGCCAATGAACTCAACGATTTTATTTATCATCGAAACTTGGTTACTCGTGGATTTTGGCGTGTGACTGGAGCTGATGTTAAAGGCGGTGAGAAGCTTGCTAACCCAGAGCTTTATTTAAAAGAGTTCTTGGCCAAGTGTGAATACTGGCAAGTGATGCTTGATACTCAAACCAAGTAATCAAATAGAAATAAGAAAGCCATAGCGAACATGCTATGGCTTTTTTGTTGTTTGTGCAAATTGTCTTGAATTCTTTGAATCTAGAGCATCATCTTCAATACATAGTTCCTAGAGACAAAGTGGTGTTTAAGTGTGGCACTGATATGCAGCACAATTAAACAGGCTAGGGCAATACAACTGGCACGATGGAAATAGAAAAAGAAGCCGTTGATTGCAGAGTCGGTAATTAGATTATTTACGCTCACTAACCAAAATAAAGAGTACGGTTCTTTTAGCATTAAGTAGCCGGTGCTGAAAACCATAAACATCACAAGATACATCAAAGAGTGTGCAAGCTTGGCAACGCATTTTTGCCCTTCAGGCACAGAGGTTGGCATGCTTGGCGACGAGCGAAAGTGGCTCCAGATATAACGAACCACAAGCAGTGGCGTCGCAACGGTCGCCAATGACATGTTGAGCACTGACAGCAAAGAAAACAGCTCTGGATGACTGGTGACATTGTGCATCACATACCCTGCGATTGTTGCATAGATGATTACAGAAGCCATTACCCAGTGCAGTACACGGCTTACTAAATCGTATCGTGGATTATTCAAATTAACCTCGTTCTGATCGTTATTAATATAAGATTCATCTCGATGCAATAAACCATTTTTCGGTATATTCGCATCGCGAATTAATCATATAGAACAGTATTACGCGGTATTTTTATAATTTAGAAATTAATGATGTTGCTTCAGGTGTTTTATAATTATCAATGATGTTTTAGAGTGTTAATTCCAATATGGACATAGCAAACTTGTCGACTTCCTAGCTTGTATGCCTATTACGAGATACAGTTAGTCTAAAGATAAATATATAAGGAATGTATAATGCTTCGAATCTTATTGATTGCAGTTATCTCGGTGTTCAGCACGATGAGTTTTGCAAGCGAAGAGGTTAAGTACTCGGAACAAGAGTATTTGGATAGACCGCTGATGGAACGCTATATCTTGGATGAGTTGAAGCAGCTTCGAATGGAACAGCAGGATCTTGAAAGACGCTTGACCATTCAGATGACTGACCGGGAACTGACTGTGGCAGACAAGTCTCTGAATTACGCCAATGTAACCGTAACCTACTTCTTCTACATTATTGCTGGTGTGGCCTCTCTTATCGCGCTGGTGGGTTGGCAATCCATCAAAGAGCTTAAACACACAACTCAAGACATGGCTGATAAGCGACTTAATTCTATCGCTCAAGACTATGAGAAGAAGTTTAATGTTCTTGAACGGGATCTTAAGCGCAAGACCAGAATCATTTCCGACAACAACCGCGAAATTGAAATTATCAATGAGATTCATAACCTATGGTTGAGAGCACAGAACGCACAAACGGCAGAGCAAAAAATTGAAATCTACGATGAAATACTGAAGGTTCGTCCTGGAGATTTAGAAGCACTTACTGCCAAAGCTGACGCTGCTATGGATATACAGGAATACCACTGGGCAATGAGTCTTTGTAACCGTGTATTAGAAGTCGATGACCAAAATGCTCATGCCTTGTATCAACGTGCTTGCGCCTATGCTCGATTAGGGGCAGAAGGTCAAGCTATCGATGACTTAGAGCGCGCTATTGAAGCCAGTGGGTCCATGAGAGAGCTGCTAACTGAAGAGCCGGACTTTGAGATGCTGCGAGGCTTAGAACGCTTCGAAGTACTTCGTGAAGAGTAATATGAGGTAAAGATCCGTGTAAACTAAGGTGGTGGGCTTTGCATGCTCACCATACTTTCACACCTATCGCGCTATGGTTTCTTACATTTCATTTATTTTTTTGATTTAATTGTTATGTTATAACACTTTCTAAGTTCCTCGTTATAACCGCTAAGTATTTTATGAAGTTCCTCCGTATTGGTCTGATCGTTACTGCGATCAGCGCATTTTCCCTTGCTGCTTTGCTCTCTTTTCACTCCAAACCAGCACCAGAAATCTCTATCAAAATAACCCCTTACCAAGGTTCTCAACCTAATGATAAGGAAGTCATCGACTCGCAAGCGACTCCCAACTCTTTGGTTAAGGTCCATTATTTTGTGAAAGTTGGCGATACGCTAAGCAACATCTTTTCGTCATGGCAACTGCCATATGGAACCGTTCAAAAGGTGATGGAAGCGGATCTGGAGTCTTTGAAACTCGACACAATAAAACCTGGTGACCATCTAGAGTTGCTTTTGGATAGTGACTCAAAACAGCTTGTGGAGCTGATTTATCACGAGAGTTTGGTTGAGCAAGCAGCCTTTACTCGAAACGATGATGGTAGCTTCACCTATAAATTCCACGAGATCCCAGGCGAATGGAAAGAAAAACTCTATGCGGGTAGTGTTCACGGTAGCTTTTCAACGTCAGCCTACAAAGCGGGGTTAACTACTAACCAGATAGCCAATATCACCCGCACACTAAAAGACAAAGTCAACTTCGCTCGAGAGCTGAGAGCTGGTGATAGCTTCAATGTATTGGTCAAAGAGCAGTACACGGATGATCACCTAACGGGTAAAACAGAAATTCAAGGTATCTCAATTCAATTAAGAAACCGAGAAGTCGCAGCTTTTCTAGCACCAGATGGTCTTTTTTATGACAGAGAGGGAAATAGTCTAGAGCAAGCCTTTGATAGATACCCAGTCGACAGAAAATTCCGAAGAATCACTTCTTCGTTCAATCCGACACGAAGACACCCAGTAACTGGGCGAATCTCACCGCACAATGGTACCGACTTTGCGACACCTGTTGGTTCACCTATCTACTCAACTGGTGATGGTCGAGTGGTGGCACTTCGTGACCACCCGTATGCTGGTAAATATTTGGTGATTGAACACAACAGCGTATATACGACGCGTTATCTTCACTTGAGCCGCTTCTTAGTTAAGAAAGGTCAGCAAATTAAGCGAGGTCAGAAAATTGCGCTATCGGGTGCTACTGGTCGTATTACTGGCCCGCACTTGCACTTTGAGGTATTGGTTCGTGGTCGCGCCGTCGATGCGATGAAGGCGAACTTACCAATGGCAAGCTCAATTATGCCTAAAGATAGAAAAGAGTTTTTGGCTCGAATTGCCTCTTTTGATGCCATGCTCTCTGAGCCCGCAGATCGCGCGAGTTAGAGATATTCATATCTAACTTGGCAACGCATACAATCACGCCCCTTAGTTAGCGATTTAGCTAAGGGGCGTTTTTTTAAAGAATCACACGATTAAGCGACTGAATCCGTTATTCGATGGATAGAGCTATTGAGCGATAGGTTTGCCACTGATTAAGCAACCACCACTGCCGTGCCACTAGCAGAGACCATCAACATGCCATTACCTGTTCCCAAGACTTCGTAATCAATATCTACGCCTACCACCGCGTTGGCACCCGCTTCAATCGCTTTCTGTTCTAACTCTTTGAACGCGTAGTTACGTGCTTTTTCCAGTTCTTTCTCGTAGGTGCCAGAACGTCCACCCACAAAGTCACGAATTCCTGAAAACATATCTTTGAAAACGTTCACCCCTAGAATGGCTTCTCCGGCAATAACCCCTTTGTAATCGACAATGCGCTTGCCTTCGACTGATTGTGTGGTGGTAATAATCATAATGGCCTCTTGTAAGCTTGCTGAGCTGTCACTCGCTTATTGATTGATAGTTTGGTCTTGCTCTTGAATGTCATCGTTCAGTGCTGTCTCTGAGCGTGTGAATTCATGTCTTAACCATGTTCTCAGTTTTAGCACACTTTCTTGTTTTAATTTGTTTTTTGGGCAAACAAAGTAAAAATCTTGGTGCGGGTTAGCAACCGGTTTACCCAGTTCGACAAGCATCCCGTGGCTGATGTCATCCTTCACAAACAAGCGATGTGTAACCAATACGCCTAGTGAACGAATCGCAGCTTGTACTGCTTGAATGGAGACATCGAATGTCAGGTTGCTATGGAATGTGGGCATTGGGATTTGGTAATTGTCGCACCACACTTGCCAGTCGTGTTGTCGCCTGAGGTTAAAAACGCCAATGGTCGGGTTTTGTTTGACGAGTTGTTCGACGCTCAATCCGGTCTGGTTTTTTAATATCGTAGGGCTACACACCAAGATTAGGTCATCGTCGCCCAGTTTCTCGCTGTAATATTGTTCCCACTCGTTGGGTTTGCCATGTACAAGCGCAACATCGACCCCTTCCTGCTCGATATCGAAAGGGCCAGTTAGCGTCGAAATGCGGATATCAAGTGAGGGAGCGAAGGCTTGGAAGTCGGGAACTCGTGGGATCCACCAGTGCATCGCTAGCGAATTGACCATGTTGAGGGTAATGCGGTGGTCGTTAGGCGTTCTGGCAAGCTCTTCGGTCGCCTCTATCACTTGCTCAAGTGCGGGAGCAACTTTGCGGTAATATCGCTTACCTGCGGCATTAAGAACAACACGACGACCGACTCGTTGAAACAGAGGCTTGTTGACCAGTTGTTCTAACGACTTTATCGCTTGGCTTACCGCAGAGTGACTGACGTACAATACCCGCGCGGCGTCGGTCATGCTGCCAGTCTCAGCAACAGCAATGAAAGCATAAACGGATTTAAGCGGAACGAGTTTTTTCATTGGTAAGTTTTCCTTACAGTTATAGTTAATATTACTCGCTATTTTTCATTACGTCACGCCTCTAAAATAGATGTCATAGGAGGTGATAATTATGTCTGATATTACCAAGGCGACGACTTTCATGTTGTTGTCGACGTTCAGTTTGTCTTTAAGTGGCTTGATGGCCAAGTATCTATCTGAAGTGATGCCCACTTCGTTACTCAGTTTTGTGCGTTTTTTGTTACCCAGTCTGTTTTTATTTCTTTTCCTGACCTTTTACAAAATCAGCAAGCCGACACGAGAAATGTGGAAACCTTTGGTGATGCGGGCGATCTTTATGGTGGCGTGTCAGTGGTGTTTCCTTACTTCACTGCAAACCTTAACGCTTGTTGAAGGGGTTGTGTTGTTCAGTACGGGGCCTCTGTTTATTCCATTGTTAGAAAAGTTAATATTTAGAACCAAGATTCATACAACGACGATAGTGTGTTTAGCTGTCACCTTTGTTGGCGTAGTGATGATGGCGGGGGATTGGTCGCAGTTTGAGTTGGGTTCGGAGTTCTTTAGACCTGCGCTTCTGCTTGGGCTTCTCGCGGGGGTATTTAATTCTGGCTCGCAAGTGAGTTTGTACCGAGCGTCTAAAACCAGCCTGACACCAGCAGAGCTTAACGCGTGGACCTTTTTAGTTGCGGCAATTATTGTGATACCAATGGTGGTGTTTACTTCTGTTTCTGCGGTGCCTGATGTACTTGAAAGTGCAGAGAAAGGAACCTTGTCGGCGTTGCTGTCTTTTGACGATTTACGCTGGATTGTTCTCGGATCACTTGGTCTTGCACTGTTTACCATCAATACCCAAATCTTCCGTTCCAAGGCGTATAAGCTTGCAGACAGTGGCTCCCAGTTGGCACCTCTGATTTTTACTAACATGCTGTTTAGCGCGCTTTGGCAGGGCTTGTTCTTTGATGATGTGTTTTCTACACAGCAGATGATTGGCATTAACCTGATTGTCGTGGCGAGCATCACCAATACATTGCTGGCAAAAAGACACAGCAAGGCGAAAGCCAAACAAAAACCGCACACCACAGTAGCTGTAGCGACTGTAGTGGACGTTGCGGTATTGGACTCGGCAGCTAAAAGCTAACCATTGAGTTATGGCTTATCCTCTGAATGGTTAATTTAAAACTTAGAACAATGAGCGTATGTATTCTTTTACTCGGTCGATGTGTTCGTGCGGGTCAATCTCGCAGCGTTGGTTCATTTCTAGGAATCGCTCAGCGTATTTATCGTAGATTTTGTTTTCCAAAAACAGTAAATACAACTTGGGATCGATATGACCGCTGGTGGCCATGTCGGTCATGATGTTGAGTGATTCGCTTAAGAGTTTACCTTTCTTATAAGGGCGATCACTAGAGGTGAGCGCTTCAAAGACATCAGCAATTGCCATTGCTCTGGACGGCAGAGGTAACTGGTCTTCGTTTAAGCCTCTTGGGTATCCCTTACCGTCGATACGTTCGTGGTGTCCGCTGGCGATATCCGGAATGTTTTGAAGGTAAGGCGGGTAAGGCAACTTGTTGAGCATGGTGAAGGTTTGGATAATATGATCGTTGATCATGAAACGTTCTTCATCGTTTAGCGTACCACGGCGTACTTTCAAATTGTGCAGTTCACCTTGGTTGTATTTAACTTCTCCGGGCTTAAGTACAAACGCTTCTTGCCATACATCGGCAGGGTTAAAGCCATTGTCCCAAGGTATTTTATGCTCCGGTTTGTCTGCAAGCAGAGGCTCCATGACAGGCAAACCCTTTTCCTGACTTGTTGGCTCAGTTCTCTCTTTCTCAACCGACTCTTTTTGGGTGTTAAATCTCTCTTTTTCAGACCAAGACAAACCCAATTGATCATCCAGTGTACGTTTCCATTGGCGTTTGGCTATTTGATCTAAGCGTTCTAGCTGCTCTTCCGTCATAGATTCGCCGCCAAGATTACACTCAGCAACGAAGGCAAACTCCTCATCCAGTTCAGACAGGCTTTGTTCGAGTATTTTGAGTTGTTCTTCTTGTAGTGCACCGTTCGCCATCGCTTTCCAGTAATCGGTTTCCGCTTGCTGTTTCAACAACTCAAAACGCATTCGCACTTCGTGGATTCGGTCGTAAATGGTTTCCAGTTTTGTTGCCTTATCTACCACATATTCAGGCGTGGTCACCTTGCCGCAGTCATGAAGCCAAGCGGCGAGCATCAACTCTTCCCACTGTTTACTGTCCAATGAGAATTGCGGGTAATAGCGGTCATCATCTATGGTTGCTTGAGTTAGCCATTTGGTGAGCTCAGGCACTCGTTGGCAATGCCCGCCCGTATAAGGTGACTTGGTATCAATCGCCGATGCAATCAGCTCAATAAAGGCATTAAGCATGTCTTTTTGTTGCTGCATTTGGTCGATGTTGTCTTTCGCTATTTCCGCAAAGCTGAGCAGCTCTCGTAAAAAGGCGTGCTTATCGGCCTGCATCTTGGTGATCGGTCTTTCATAGCCAATTGCCACAATCCCTACTAACAGCTTCTCTCGGTTTAATAGTGGAAACAGGTACAGATCTGAATTGAAGATCGAATCTTGGTAATAGTTGAGAACATTGTCTTTTCGGTTCAAATGGATCGTCTCACCAGATTTAAGCTGACACAGCAACCAAGGCGTGTGTTTGATGAAGTCATTGATGTCGGCCTTAAAAGGAAGAATGGCAAGGTTGGCTGCCGTATCAAACACGTCTTTCTCTTTGGATTGAGTGAAAAGGACAATGGTTTCTGCTTTGGTAATTAAATAGCTTTGATGAGCAATGTTCTTGGCTAAGATCGAAAACTCCTGATTCCCGGCGGTGTCTCGAAGTAGGGTAATCAGATCATGAAGCGTGTGTTCCATTAGCTCAATCGAGTGGGCGAGGTTAGCCACTTCTTGAATCATGCTTTTGGGATAATGAGTACGCCTGAAGTCGAACCGAGCGATGTTGTCGGTGAGTTGCATCAGCGTATTGAGCGGCTGAGACAGTCGATTAGCAACAAACCATACGATAGCGAAGCAGATGAACAACATCCCAATCGCGACCGCAACTTGCTTGTCTCGCATCGAGATAAGATCAGCGAGCAGCTCATTGTGTGGCGTCGCTTCTGCCAAGTATAAGGTGACATTTTGAGTCAGTTGAACCGGCGTTAGCGTTAGTGCCCAAGTGTTTAAGTTGTACTCAACGTTTTTTAGATTGAGGTTAAACTTCTCTTCATCAGAGATAAGCGGCGCAATAACGGACGCTTTCAATGCTTCCATCTGTTCACGTTTGGGCACATTAAAGAAGCTTTGGTCTTGCTCACTGCCAGAGAGATTCCCCGTCGTTTGGTTGTTCGTTTGCTCAGTTTTACTTGTGTCATCAGATTGGGAGTCAGGCTTGGGTACTGATAGCTCAAGTTGATGCTGACCGAGAAGATTAAAATGTTGATCGAACAAGGCGAGTCGGGTTTGCGGAGAATAAGCTAATTCACTGATCTGAGAAGAGAGGGAACTCAACGTAAAGTCGGCACCAACCACATGCTTGCCATCGGCAGAACGCCTAGAGAGTGTAATGCCATTGGTTTGCAGGAAATAGAATAGATAGGGCTCAGAGAGTTGTATTGAGCCATCAGGCTTTGCGTTACGAAACCAAGGACGAGTTGTGGGGTTGAACTTACTCTCTGCTTGTCGAGTACTGATCACTTGATGTGCGCCATCAAGATAGGTAATAAAGTTTTCACCGTCTAGATTGGTGCTGCTGACCATCATGGTCGCTTTAGCGGGCGCGCTGTTTTCGGCTCTCTGTTTATTGGTGCTTAATGGACGAAAGATTCTGAAGTCACCATCTTCAGAACCATAAAATAGAGCGACCAAATTGGTGTTTTGCTTGAAGATGATATCGACCGAAGCAAGCCAAGAGTCTTTTTCGACAGCGGAAGCTTGATGAGCAACAAACGGGCTCACCGCCATCACATTTAAGGTTGTGATAACAGGGGCAATGGCTTGTTTAAATACTGATTCCAGTTTGTCGCGGTGCTCATTACTGATCTCGCGCACTGTGCCTAGCAGCAGCTCTTGGGAGTGCCGATAACTTATCGAAATCAATACCGCACCGACAAGTGTTGTCAAAATTAGGAAAAGGCTAGTGATGTGGATACTCAGCGGATATCGTCTTCTTCTCATCTAACACTCCGGTTTGTAGACTGGTTTAAGTATTGACGAACTTGGGTAGGTTGCAAAAAATTGGCGCAATTACCGAGTGTGTGCGGTTCTACTTAGATAAGGCCAAGCGCTGGCTGGCTCTGGTTAGCCACGTATTCCCGTGTCGTGTAAATGAACCAGTAATAAACCTTTATGTTAGGGTGCTAATTGTCACTTTCAGCTGATAAACTGGCCGAATTGTTGCCATTAGGCATTCATTTTCTGAAGTATTCTTTTCCTGAAAGAGATTCAGAGTTACTTTCTGAAAAACGTATTTTGACCGAGCGAAGAGGGCATTGATTCATGGAACTCAAAGTAGATACTCACACCCACACATACGCAAGTGGTCATGCTTACAGCACATTGATCGAAAACGCCAAGTCGGCAAAGCAAAATGGTTTAGCCATGTTTTGTACTACTGATCATTCAGAATCAATGCCGGGCGCGCCACACTATTGGTTCTTCAGCAATCAGCGTGTGCTCCCTCGTTTTATTGAAGATGTCGCAATTATTCGAGGTGTTGAGTCAAACATCATGAACACACAGGGTGAAATCGACATTCATCCGAGTGTGGATAAGAACTTGGATTGGGTGATCGCGAGTTTTCATGAGCCAGTATTTCGCCCATCGGATGTCGCTACCCATACAGAAGCATTGTTGAATGTGATTAAGGGCGGTCGAATTGATGCGCTTGGTCACTTAGGCAATCCTAATTTTGATTTCGATTTCGAAGCCGTTATTCAATGTGCGGTTGAGAACAACGTGGCGATTGAGATCAACAACACCACACTCAAAGGCAATAGCCGAGTTGGCAGTGTTGACCGCTGCTATGAGATTGCAAGAATAGCGAAAGCGAAGGGTGCATTTATTACAACAGGCAGCGATGCGCATTTCTGTTTAGATGTCGGTGGCTTAGACTTAGTCGCAGCATTGTTAGATGAAGTGGGCGTAGATTCGAGTAAAGTGATTACCCATTCGCCAAAGCAGTTCCTAGCCTTTTTGGCCTTGCGCGGTCGTAATGAAATCCCAGAATATTCAGATCTTGTTTAAGAGAATGTCGGCGGGTTTGCATTTCGACACAATCAATTTTTGTGCCTGAAAGATTTTTGTATACACTAGCCGAAAATAATAAAGTCGAAGTGCCACAGTAATGACGGCTCTAACTTCAAAGACACCGCTTCACTTGGAGAAACAATGAAAACTCGCTCAATCCTTTTATCTGGCTTAATCGCTGCTTCAGTATTGTCTGGCAACGCATTTGCTAATGTAGACCTTAAGAAAAACATGCAAGAAATGAAGCTTGCGTTCAAACAAGCGGCAGAAGCTCAAAGCATTGAAGAGATGCAAAAGCCTATCGTTCGTTTAGATACGCTAGTGGCAGAGCTGAAAACGGGTGTTTACCCAGTCGAGAAAGAAGACAACTTCATGGAAGGCTTCAAAAAGATCAGTGCATCACTGGATAGCATTGAGCAGAAGCTAGACCAAGGTGACTTAGCGTCGGCACAGCAAGAACTTCGTACTATTGATGGCCTTCGTGAAGAGTACCATGAGAAGCGTAACCCAAGCATCTGGAGCAAGATCTTCGGTTAATTCGTTAATCATGAACGTTTGCTAGATAGGTAACAAAGAGCAAACCTCAAGATTCGATTTCTAAAACGCCGCCTTACATTACCCTCTTTCGAGGAAGGTGTAAGGCGGCGTTTTTATTGTCTCTTTTATCGAAAGCCTGCTGCAAAGAGATGAGTATTACTTTCTTAGTTTTAGTGTTGTAACCAGTATTTAACGAAAAAGAGTGTGCGTTAGCTTCAATTTTTTAACTTGCTGTTAATCTTTACGTTTACCTATATTCCAAGTCCCTCATAATAAGGGAAATTTATAAAGACTTGGAATAATGCGCCGAACCTCGTTCAACTTCTTCATGTTACTTGCAACAGCATTAAGCTGGGCGCTAGTGACATTAATGCCTGTTATCAATGCTCATGGTAATAGTGCGGGAGTATGGGCGTCGTTATGTACGGTCAATGGCTTTGAATTGGTTCAAATCGAAGAAGGCGAACCTAATACTCATAAAGGAAAGCCGTGTCCGTTTAGCCATTTTTCCACGTTTCACCAAGATGAACTTCCCACGACACTACTGACAACTCGACTGAGTTCTATTGTCTCCGACAGCTACGCTTTTTTGGCTCTAAGCGAACGCTACACGAGGCAAGCCCCGCGCGGCCCTCCCTTTGTTATTGCTTAAACCTAACCCATTAAAATAATTAAAAAATAAAGTATTAAGTAAAGTTAAACATGCTCAGATTACTTTCTGATTTTTCAGAAGGTATGTTTGCGTGTGTCAAAGGAAATTATAATGTTGAGAAATGAATCTCAAACCCCTGCGAAAGCACAAGCAACTTCGCAGTCTAAAAGCAGTGCAACAACCGGTTCGGAAACCAATATAAAAAGCAAAGACCGCAATAAAACCCTCTATTTCCTCACATGGCGCTGGCACTTCTATGCTGGGCTATTTGTTATCCCGTTTATGTTAATGCTGAGCATTACAGGTTTGGTGATGCTGTTTGATGATGAAATCGAATTGACTTTCCACCACGAAGCCCTAGAGATTGTTGCATCGGGCGAGCCGATTAAAGTGTCACAACAGTTAGCTGCAGTACAACTTCAATACCCACAAGGTTCGGTTACCCAGTTTGTTCCGAGCAAAGCTCCTGATCTGGCTAACCGCTTTTCGGTAGCACTTGTAGACGGCACATCGGTCTTCGCCACGGTAAATCAATATACGGGCGAAGTGGTCGGAGAGATTCCGCGTAGCGACAGCCTGTACCAACTCGCGAATGACATTCACGGCACTTTGTTGATTGGTGATTGGGGTGATTATCTAATTGAAGTCGCAATAAGCTTGTCTATTCTGTTGCTCATCAGTGGTATTTACTTATGGTTACCTAGAGATAACGCGAGCCGCGCTGGTTTTCTTAAGCTTCGATTTGGTTCAGGAACGCGTATTTTAATGCGTGATCTGCATGCGAACATTGGAGGTGTGTTATCGCTCGTTCTGTTGTTGTTTATTCTGTCTGGATTGGCATGGACAGGTTTTTGGGGCGGTAAGCTTGTTCAAGCATGGAGCACTTTCCCTGCTCAAATGTGGGACGATATTCCGTTGTCTGATAAGACGCACGCTTCCCTCAACCATGGCTCAGAAGAAGAGCTACCTTGGAACTTGGAGCAAACACTATTGCCTTTGTCTCAAGATAAGCCAGCAGAACACGTTCATCATGTGGAAGAGGCGACGGAACCTCATGATCACTCTAAGATGGGTGAAGATCACTCTCAACATGTGTTGTCAGCAAGCAACTTCGACATTGATGACGTTACTGAAAAAGCATACTCACTTGGCTTTACACGATACAAGGTGAATTTCCCGCGTTCAGAAACGGGTGTTTACACGGTCACAGCCAACACTATGGGCGGTGACATCATTGATCCAACGCAGGACCGTACTACGCACCTCGACCAATACTCAGGTCGTATTCTGGGTGAGGTGACATGGCAAGATTATAACTTCATTGCCAAAACGTTAGCGGTAGGTATTTCATTGCATCAAGGTGACATCAGCATCATTAACAAGCTTCTAAATGCTTTGTTTTGTTTGGCGTTCATTGTTGTGTCCGTGACTGGCGGTGTGATGTGGTGGATACGTAGACCTTCAGGTCAAAGAAAGCTTGGCACGCCACCGAAGTTTGGCGATGCAGGGCTTTGGAAGACAGGTTTAGTGATCGTGATAGTTATTTCAGTACTGTTTCCACTGGCGGGAGCGACGATCGTGACAGCAATGCTGCTGGATTGGTTACTATTTTCACGCGTTGAGAAATTCAAGACGGCATTGAGTTAATTGATATACAAACTGACCTCCTTTTTGAGGAGGTCAGTTTCATTATTCAGATGGCATGCTCTGTTTATTAAGAAGACGTTAGACTTGTACAGCTCTATATTTGATAAAGCTCTAACGGAAGCCCGTCAGGATCGGCAAAAAAAGTAAATGCTTTACCTGTAAATTCATCAATTCGGATCTGTTCGACTTCGACTCTTTGTTCTTCCAAATAGCTTTTGATTTGTTGAACGTCATCAACACAAAAAGCTAAGTGTCTTAGCCCTTGAGCTTCAGGAAAGCTAGGTCTTTCCGGTGCGTTAGGGAAGCTGAATAGTTCTATCTGAGCACCATTAGGTAGCGCTAAATCAAGTTTGTACGACTGGCGAGCCTCACGATAGTTTTCGGCAATTATCTCAAGTTTCAAAATCTCAGTGTAAAAGTGTTTCGACGCGTCGTAGTTTGAACAGATTATGGCCGCGTGGTGTATTCCTTTCAGCATCAGTTTATTTCTCCTGCCAACTTGTCACCTAAGTGCTTCATGGCGTAATCAATGAATACACGCAGTCGTGCGGGCATATACTTGGTTTGAGCAAATTGCATCGCGATAGCACCATGGTAGTTACTCTTGATGGTCCAATCTTCCAACACTTGTACCACGGAGCCTTCAGCCAACGCATCTTGAATCACGAAGTCATGGAAAATACCGACGCCGAGACCTTCTTTCACACCTTTCAGTCGCATCTGCGAGTGGTTAACTGCGTAACGTCCACTGACGGGTACTGTGTGAAATTCATCATCTTTAAGAAAATCCCAAATGTGATCTTTGTCTGTCTCTGCAAGATACAAACAGTCGTGTTCAGACAGCTCGGTAGGGTGGTGAGGAATCCCCTTGGCATCTAAATAGTCAGGGCTTGCACACAACACGAGGTTTGTTTTTCCTAACTCTTTCAATACTAAGCTTTCGTCGGGCTTATCAGTCAGGCGGAAAGCAATGTCGATGCCTTGACGTAAAATATCGATGTCGCCGTCAGCCGCTCTCAATTTAAGTTGGATTTCTGGATACTGATTTAAGAATGGAACAACGAAAGGCTGCAATACCGAATTCAAGAAGGCTTCAGGCGCCGCTACCGTTATCGAGCCTGCAGGTTCGGTATGGTCGGAGGTAGACAGTTCAACGGCTTGTTGCGCTGCGTTGATCATCACCACACTCTGATCATAAACCAATTGACCCGCTTGCGTAATGATAAGGGTACGAGTGGTACGCTCAAACAGTTTCACCGATAGCGCTTTTTCCAAGCGGGTGATGAGCTTACTCAAGGCTGATGGTGTCACGCCTAACTGTTTTGCTGCAGCCGTAAAACTACCTTCGTTAACCACCAAAATGAACGAGGCGAGATCCGGAAGCAGGGCGATGAGTTTTGGGTTAATCATAAGTATCCAGTTAAGCTAGTTTCAACGATGAACTTAATGGTCATTGTGAGCGATTTACTTTGATTTGTGAATCAATTTCATTAATTGATTGACGTGATTGCTCTGATAAGTTGTTGTGTTTGAAGCTCATCTGTATAGCGGCGTTGCTGCTGCGCATTCTGAGATGAAAAATTGAGATTTGATATGAAAGCGAAATTAGACGGAAATTATAGCTAATTTGGCGTTTAAAAAAGCAGGTGAAGGGCGTTAATGTGCCCTATGTCACTGGGATGAACTATTATTAGTGCCTGTGATTCATTAATGTTTTTCCAACTAAAGGGATAATCGGAACGGGGATGTTCAACTAGAATATAGGCATAAGTTTTACAGTGTAAATGATCGTGTTGAGATCGTTTACATCCCTACATAAAGCGGCGCGCGATGCTGCTAAATTATAACTAGGAAGGAATGAGACAATGTCTTCTGCATTTTACCAACAGATTCAAACTCAAATCGAAGAAGTTAAAGAAGAAGGTCTTTACAAGTCTGAGCGCATTATTACTTCTGCACAAAAAGCAGCGGTTTCTATCTCGACTGGTGAAGAAGTACTAAACTTCTGTGCAAACAACTACTTAGGTCTTGCTAACCACCCAGCTCTTATCGAAGCAGCTAAAGATGGTATGGATCAGCACGGTTTTGGTATGGCTTCAGTACGTTTCATCTGTGGTACTCAAGATTCTCACAAAGAACTAGAGCAAAAGCTTTCTACGTTCCTAGGTAAAGAAGACACTATCCTTTACACATCTTGTTTTGATGCAAACGCTGGTTTGTTCGAAACAATTCTAGGTAAAGAAGACGCAATCATCTCTGACGCACTAAACCACGCATCTATCATCGATGGCGTTCGTCTGTGTAAAGCAATGCGTTTCCGTTACTCGAACAACAACATGGAAGAGCTAGAGCAGCAACTTATCGCTGCTAAAGAAGCTGGCGCTCGTCACACACTAATCGTAACTGACGGTGTGTTCTCAATGGACGGCGTAGTGGCTAACCTTCCTGCTATCTGTGACCTTGCAGACAAGTACGATGCACTAGTAATGGTTGATGACTCTCACGCAGTAGGCTTCATGGGTGAAAACGGCGCGGGTACTCACGAGTTCCACAACGTTGTTGACCGTATCGACATCATCACAGGTACGCTTGGTAAAGCAATGGGTGGCGCTTCAGGCGGTTACACTTCTGGTAAGAAAGAAGTGATCGACTGGCTACGTCAGCGTTCTCGTCCATACCTATTCTCTAACTCTGTTGCACCAGCAATCGTATCTGCTTCTATTCGCGTTCTAGATCTTCTAGCGGAATCTGGCGACCTACGTACTCAACTATGGGAAAACTCTGCTCACTTCCGTACTCGCATGGAAGCAGCTGGTTTCACTATGGGCGGTGCTGACCACGCAATCATCCCAATCATGCTGGGTGATGCAAAAGTAGCGGCTGAATTCGCAGAGCGCGCACTAGAGAAAGGCATCTACGTTGTAGGTTTCTCTTTCCCTGTAGTACCAAAAGGTCAAGCTCGTATCCGTACGCAAATGTCTGCTGCACACTCTCGTGAGCAACTAGACCGCGCAATCGATGCGTTCATCCAAGTTGGTAAAGACATGGGTATCATCTAATTTTAAAGGGGTGCCACGAGCATCCTTTAATTAGATAGAACAACACCCAGTAGAACATATAGATTTTTGATTCTCGCCTTACAGTTAGGCGAGATGAACTAGGTAACATTATGAAAATTAAAGCACTTTCTAAGCTAAAGCCTGAAGAAGGCATTTGGATGACCGAGGTTGAAAAACCTGAAATGGGTCATAATGATCTTCTTATTCGTATTAAGAAAACCGCAATTTGTGGTACTGACGTACATATCTACAACTGGGATGAGTGGTCACAAAACACAATCCCAGTACCTATGGTAGTAGGTCACGAATACGTGGGTGAAGTTGTTGGCATTGGCCAAGAAGTTCGTGGTTTTGAAATCGGCGACCGTGTATCTGGCGAAGGTCACATCACATGTGGTCACTGTCGTAACTGTCGTGGCGGCCGTACTCACCTTTGTCGTAACACAACAGGTGTTGGTGTTAACCGCACTGGTGCGTTCTCTGAGTTCCTTGTGATTCCTGCGTTCAACGCATTTAAGATCCCTGCAGAAATCTCTGACGATCTAGCTTCAATCTTTGACCCGTTTGGTAACGCAGTACACACAGCACTTTCTTTCGACCTAGTTGGCGAAGACGTGCTAATTACTGGTGCTGGTCCAATCGGTATCATGGCTGCAGCTGTTGCTAAGCACGTTGGTGCTCGTCACGTTGTAATCACTGACGTAAACGAATACCGCCTAGATCTTGCTAAGAAAATGGGTGTGACTCGCGCAGTAAACGTGATGGAAGAGAAGCTTGAAGACGTAATGTCTGATCTTGGCATGACAGAAGGCTTCGATGTAGGCCTAGAAATGTCTGGTAACCCATCTGCGTTCAATAGCATGCTAACTAACATGAACCACGGCGGTAAGATCTCTCTACTAGGTATTCCACCATCAGACATGGCGGTAGACTGGAACCAAGTAATCTTTAAAGGCTTGGTTATCAAAGGTATCTACGGTCGTGAGATGTTCGAAACTTGGTACAAGATGGCTTCATTGATCCAATCTGGCCTAGATCTAACACCAATCATTACTCACCACTACAAAGTGGACGATTTCCAGAAAGGCTTCGACATGATGCGCTCTGGTATGTCTGGTAAAGTAATCCTTGATTGGGAATAAGCTTTAGCTGAGTAACAAGATATTAGAAAGGCGACAGTTTTTACTGTCGCCTTTTTTACATCTCGGAACTCAAGAAAATGGGCGATATGATCAAGGTTCAGTTGCCCATTTTTTACAGCAATGAGTTGTTAACCCAATGCAGCAGCCTGCATGATTAGGCCACAGATGTAAGCGCCGTATGTACCGAGAGCGTAACCCAATACTGCCATTAGGATACCGACTGGAGCCAATGCTGGGTGGAATGCAGCTGCTACGATAGGTGCCGATGCTGCGCCGCCTACGTTAGCTTGGCTACCGACAGCCATGAAGAACAGTGGTGCACGGATAAGTTTCGCCATCACAATCATTAGAATGGCATGGATAGTTAGCCATGTGATACCAATGAAGAAGTAGCCTGGATTGTCTAAGATAGCCGTCACATCCATTTGCATACCAATCGTTGCAACTAGGATGTAGATGAATGCCGAGCCCACTTTAGACGCGCCACTGTGCTCAAGGCTGCGTGTTGATTTGAAGCATGAAGCGATGAGCGCGAACGTTGTCACCATTACGATCAACCAGAAGAAACCCGATGTTAGGCTGTATTTCGCAAGTTCTGGAGCGTTGGTTGAGATCCACGGTGCAATCATGTCACTGAAAAAGTGAGCTAGGCCGGTAAGACCGAACGCAATACCCGTTATCTTCATGAGATCGGTTGTGGTTGTTGGGCGAGCGTTCTCTTCTTGGTATTTAGAAACGGTCTCTTTTAGCTCTTCAATAGATGAAGTATCCGCTTTTAACCATGCGTCAATCTTCTTCTGACGACCTGCCATGATAAGTAACACGGCCATCCAAATGTTTGCACAGATAACATCAACCGTAATCATTGCAGAGAAGAGTTGGTCATCAACCTCGAATACTTCTTTCATTGCTGCTTGGTTCGCACCGCCGCCAATCCAAGAGCCAGCAACGGTTGTGAGGCCGCGCCATACGTCGCCAGATACAAGGTCAGGGTTGATTTGGTCGATGATCAAGATAGCCAGCGGGCCACCGATGATAATGCCGACAGTACCAGTTAGGAACATGATGACGGCTTTTGAACCAAGGCCAAAGATTTTACGGAGGTCTGCTGAGATGATCAGCAGAACGAGTGCGCTTGGTAATAGGTAGCGACTTGCAACGAAGTATAACTTAGAGTTTGATGCGTCGATGATGCCTAAACTGTTCAGTAGAGAAGGAACAAAGTAACAGAGCAATAGACCCGGAACGAACGAGTAGAATTTTTTCAGTGCGCTATTTTGGCTACTTTCCGTGATAAAAACACCGCCAAGAATAACAGCTAACATGCCCATTATTACAGCATCATTAGTAATCATTATTATATCTCCTTTAAGGTGAGCGCAAAGGTCTCACTTTTTGAATTGCAGGACTATACCGATTACCGCTATTCGTTACAAATTGTAACGATAGACATGTTTTGAAATGTTTGTGTTAATTTTAACGGGTTGAATTTGTGAATGCAGCACGCCACTTATTTGCACGGTGAATGATTAGGCTGGAGCTTGTGCGGCGTATTTAGATATATGCAATGTAACTCAAGCCTTAGAGGGTGGTCGCTATGAATTGGGGCGATGGTTGAATGACTTAAATGAGTGCATATATAGCCATGTTTACGGTGTGGTTTATGCGAGGTTGGAATGTTTCAATAATGTAAAAAGTGAATTCACTTTTGCCATGTGGTCAGAAATTAAAAATTTTAGCTAGATCACATAAATCTTTCGGATTACGAGTTCTAGCACCCGCTACTCATGCTCATTTGACGTTTTGTAGGGGTTCAATGAAAGAAAAAGCGGCCTAAATAGCCGCTTTTGATGGTTGCCTAGTATGGTTATCTAGCGCCGTTATTTAGAGTTCTGCTTAGGACTCTTCTTCCTCAAAGCCATCAGCATAGCCTTTCGGTGGCGGTGTCCAACCTCGTTCAGAGCGAGAGTGCTTGTCTGAACGGTCTTTTTTCATATCTTCTTTCATTGCTTCTTCAAGGTGAATGAAGATTTGTCGGTAGTTGTTGTCGTAGCGCGGGTTCTCTTCCGCTTCAGACCAAGCTTGGTAGAGCTTTTCAGACTTACGGCTTTCAACACGTTGATACGTCGATTTCTGTTGTTCAACGAAGAATGGGTGATGACCCAAAGAACGCAAGGCTTCTGCACCCATTTCAAGAGCAGAATGGTAGGTCTCTGATTCCACGAAGTCTGCACCTGCTTCTCTTAGGCGATAACTATGACCACGGTCGAATGCACGCGCTAAGATTTTCACTTTAGGGTAGTTGTGTTTAACGTATTTGACCAATTCAACACTTGAGTCTTGGTTGTCGATAGCCACAACCAACATTGCGGCTTCTTCGATACCAGCGGTATGTAATAAATCATGACGAGTCGCATCACCAAAGTAAGATTTGATGTTGATTGAACGTAGCAAGTCGACTTGATTAGCTTGATGATCCAAAACCACAGTATTGACATCATTCGATACCAATAAGCGGTTAACAATCTGACCGAATCGGCCAATGCCCGCAATGATTACGGTGCCTTTCTCTTCTATGGTATCTTCTTCGCGGTCGTTAGATTTTTGTTCGTAACGAGGAAGAATCACTTTATCAAATAGAATGAACAGCCCTGGTGTTAGGAACATTGAAAGTGCCACAACCAGCGACAATGTTTGGACGATGTCAGCAGGTAATACGTGGTTTTGAGCTGAGAAGCTTAGTAGTACAAAACCAAACTCACCGGCTTGCGCCAAGCTCAGTGTAAACAGCCAACGGTCACTGTTTTTGATTTTGAATATCAATGCCAACGTAAATAGCACCAAGGCTTTAAGAAGCATAACGCCAAGGGTGAGGCCAATGATCAAACCAAAGTCGTTGAATAGAACATCAAAGTTAATGCCTGCACCTACGGTGATGAAGAACAAGCCAAGTAGCAGCCCTTTAAACGGGTCGATATTGGACTCAAGTTCGTGGCGGAATTCACTGTTCGCTAAAACCACACCCGCAAGGAAGGTACCCAAAGCCGGAGATAGGCCGACTAGGCTCATCAGTGCAGCAATGCCAATCACCAACATCAGTGCGGTTGCAGTAAAGATTTCACGCAGGCCTGAGCTTGCCACGAAGCGGAACAATGGACGACTCAAGAAGTGTCCGCCGACCACAACAATCGCAATAGATGCTGTGATCACAAGGCCATAAGCCCAACCGGGTAGGCCAGCGACGAGGCTTAACTCTTCATGGTGATCAGAAGCCGAAGCAACCGCGCTTTGTGCAGCTTCAATTAATTCTGGCAAGGCTAATAGAGGGATAAATGCCAACATAGGAATGACGGCAATATCTTGGAACAGTAGGACTGAGAAAGCGTTCTTTCCGCCTTCTGTTTTGGATAGCCCTTTTTCGTTAAAGGTTTGGAGTACAATCGCGGTAGATGACAGTGCGAAGATCAAACCGATAGTCAGTGCGATCGTCCAAGGCTGCCCAAAGAACAGAGCAATACCCATTACAATCGCGGTAGTACCACCAACTTGCAGGCCACCCAGCCCCATAAGTCGGTTCCTCATTGCCCAAAGCATCTTAGGTTCAAGCTCAAGGCCGACTAAGAACAGCATCATAACCACACCGAACTCGGCAAAGTGTTGGATCGTTTTGGTCTCTTCACCTACCAGACCAATGATTGGGCCAATCACAACACCAGCAATGAGGTAACCCAATACAGAACCAAGGCCAAGTCTTTTGGCAATAGGCACGGCAATAACTGCTGCGACTAAGTAGATAAATGCTTGTAGAAAATATCCCGTCATTATTTAACCTCTGCCATTAGTTCTTCTACGTAGTGGTTGAGTTTTTCTGCTTGGCTGGCTTTCTTGATATTGATCTTGCCAGCAACTAACGCCTCTAACAGCACTTTATAGCTATCGACATGCTCTTGAATGCGGTTTTCTTCCAAAGCGGTACGCGAGCCAAATAACGCAAAGGGCGCGAGATAGTTCATCCCGCACAGAGAAGCGGTTTGTTCGATTGGGTGAAGCAGTTCTCGAATCGTGAAATGGTTGTAACCATCACTTTGGTAGGCATCTTTTTTACCTCCTGCAGTAATGCTACATAACAATTTCTTACCCTGTAGTTCATTGCCTTCGGCGCCGTAGGCGAAGCCGTATTCAAGAACAAGGTCTTGCCACTCTTTAAGAATTGCCGGTGTTGAGTACCAATACAAAGGGAACTGAAAAATGATGATGTCATGGTCTAACAGGCGTTTCTGTTCACGGTCGATGTTGATTTTAAATGTCGGATACTCGGCATAGAGATCGACACAGGTAACACCGTCAACGCGTTTGGCTTGTTCAAATAAGGGTTTGTTTGCTTCAGAACGATGTTGAGAAGGGTGAGCGAATAGCACCAAGACTCGATTTTTCGACATATAGCCCTCTTTGTCCATTAACGAATAATATTTATTGGAATTATAGATATACAATAATAGAAGAATGGTTGAACAACAACGAATTAGCCCATACTTATCTATCTAGATGCGTGTGTTTTTAGGTACTTAATTATATAAAACATCCGTCAATTTGAGTATTTCTGGCACAAGCCGCCGATGACTGAGTAAAACTAATTATTCACGAATAGTAAAAGCGAATATGGGCATTTTATGTCACCGTTGGTGGGTAACGTAAATAATCCAATAACCCTACATAGAACGATAATGAATAAAGGAAAAACTATGAGCATGGACTTGCGTCAACAATGTGATTTGTTGCTTTCCGGTCACCTAGAACCGACTCCAGCACAAACATTCGCTCAGATGGCTGAATGGTGTGAGACACACAATGTGAGCCATGATAGCTACGGCGATGGTGAGTTTATCGAGAGCTTCGAAAACAAAGTCGCGGAACTGCTAGGTTATGAAGCGGCTGTATTTGTGATTACTGGCACCATGAATCAACCAACAGCATTAGAAATTGCGTGCCAAGAGAAAAGAAACCCAGTAGTGGCGATGCATGAATCGAGTCATATTATGCGTCATGAACGCCAAGGGTATCAGCTCCAAAACCGATTCAACGTACTTCCCGTTGGCAACGTATTTCGCACTTGGAATGTTGATGACTTAAAGGCGTGGCCTGATGAGATTGCAGCCGCTCTATATGAATTACCCATGCGTGAAATCGGCGGCCAATTACCAGAATGGGATGAGCTTGAAGCGATCAAGCAGTACTGCAAAGAACAATCAATTCACCTTCATATGGATGGTGCGCGTTTGTGGGAATGCGGCGCCTATTACCAAAAGTCATACAGCGAGATTGCTCAGGGCTTCGATAGTGCTTATGTTTCGCTGTACAAAGGTCTCAATGGCCTTGGTGGTTCGTTATTGTTGGGCGATAAAGCCTTTGTAGCGAAAGCATCTGCGTGGATGAAGCGCCAAGGTGGCAATGTTTATCACCGAACGCCTTATGTGGTTTCAGCAGCAATGCAGTTTGATGAGCGATTAGAGTTGATGCCATCACTGTTTGAGCGAACAAAACAGATCTACCAAATCTTATTAGACTATCCTCAGTTCACTGTTAATCCGCAGCAACCGCAGGTCAACATGCTTCACCTATATTTACCTGTGAGCTATGAAGACGGCATTATTGTGAGAGATAACATAGCGAAGAAACACAAGATTTGGATAGGAAACCCAGCGATCAGTGAGTTGCCAAACCAATGTAAGATTGAATGGTATGTAGGGGATAACCTACTAAATTTGCCTGATCATGAGCTGATAGACATTCTAGATTTTATTAGCGAAGAGCTGATTTGATTAACGAAGAGCTGGCTGAAGAAGAACTGATCTAATTGGAACTGAAATGGATACAGGAAAGGGTTCTTATATCCATTTATATAGATAGGATGTCCGGCTCTGTTACATATACTGGTTGATGTACACATCAACTAAGAACATGAACACTGGAACAGTGCTGAGAAGTCCGAAGAAGACGATTGGCACCCAGTTTTTCATTTTCTTTTTAGGTTGCTCAGTGTTATTCATAAATTCGGCCTTAAATTCGTTGTTGAGTCTGTTTAGCTTTTTGGTACTAAAAATCTAAGTGTATGGTATCAAATAAATAGGTTTAGCCCTATGTAGATTTAGAGAACCGTGGTGTATATCAATCACATAAAATGTAAGTGATTCATAAACGGTTCATAAAGGTTCAACAATAATGAACCTATTACAACAATCATTGCCTTACTCGGCATATTAAATAAATAGCATTCAAAGATTTGGAGAATACAGAATGAAAACAATAGGAAACATCATTTGGTTTCTGTTCGGTGGCGTATTTATGGGACTAGCTTGGTGGTTCTTCGGACTGCTCGCATTCCTAACCATCGTTGGTATTCCATGGGGTAGAGCATGTTTTGTTATGGGTAACTTCTCATTCTTCCCATTTGGTCAGGAAGCGATTTCGCGTGATGAGCTAACCAATGAAATGGACATCGGCACGAGCCCGCTAGGTGTGATTGGTAACGTTATTTGGTTCTTATTTGCGGGGATCTGGTTGGCGATTGGTCACATCATGTCAGCAGTAGCGTGTTTCATTACTATTATAGGTATTCCGTTTGCGATTCAGCACCTTAAGCTCGCGGTTATCTCATTGGCGCCAATCGGTAAAACCGTTGTCGACAAGCGTGAAGCAGAAGCGGCACGAGTAAGAAACTACAAGGGTTAAGACTACAGTTTAAGCCTTATATAGAACTGAAAAAGCACATCACATGATGTGCTTTTTTGTGCCTCGTTTTCTATCTAACGATGCCCCAATCTTACAAACACTCACTAGACATTGTTGAACAAGACTTCAAGCCTAAGGGTGATGTTGGCTTCTTCGGTGTGTTTCTAATGAGGTTCTCGTTCCCATTGATAACGAGGGATGAGTTCGTAGAACAGCCACTCTTTCCATACGTTTTGTCGGTAGGTAACCGAAACCTGAGCGTATTCGTAATGATTATGAGGCTCATCCGTTGCATTAATCGTGGCGCTATATTGAAGTGCTTGATCTTGGGCAAGGTAGTGATACAAGGTTAGCCCTGTACCATAGTTTCAACCTTTAAGGTCGTCGTTATATCCTGCAAAGCTTGACCATCGAGCCAAGAAATCATCACTTAAAGAAAGATCAAAGTCGATGTCGCTGATCTCACCAGTCTCTTGTTTTTCTTGATATACACGTTGGGTCAGCCTGAATACGGCATCTGTGGTGAGAGGGTAGGTAAATAGGTAGCGAGCTTCGATACGCGGTTGCAATGTTGCCTTAATATTGAAGCTGCTATAGCCCTTGGCATAAGCATCGTAACGTAGGCCGAGTGCATTTTCTAACTCTTCAGAATCTTGTGGGAAGAAGTCTAAGAATTCTTCATCGCCAACAGACTCGTAGATTAGCTTAAGCCTTTTGCTGACAAAGGGTAAATGCAGGCGTGCGTTGAGCTTGGTGGAATAATCCACGTCACCGCCCTCAGAATAGATGAAATCATTATACCAACGTACAGAGGTTCCGGCTCTGGCGTCCTCGGTAATACGGTCATCCACAAATAAGTTATCGAACCATATTGCGGGCTGACAAAACTTGCTGTTTAGGTAGTGGTAAGCTTTTTCGACGCGCGTGTCTTCTAACGGTTGGCTGTGACACTCATCCTGTTCCTCCGCGAAGGCAGAGTGGGAAACGAGCGATGCTAATAATGAGGAGTTAACTATCCAACGACTCAATGGAACCTGTTTGTCATTCTATGTATCAATAGTTTGACTATAACTAAGCAGTTATGACAATGCGACTTTTAAAGAGATTTATCTTAATCAGTGGCTATTCAAAACAGAGACTTGAATAACATATGGCAGGTAAAGAAAACGGGCTCAGTAGGTGAGCCCGTTTGTCGATAAGTTTATAAGTGACTTAATGTTAGATTACATTGCCGCTTCGAAAATCGCAGAGATTTCTTCGTGGGTCGCTTGTTTAGGATTAGTAAAACCACATGCGTCTTTCAGTGCGTTGTCAGACAGAGTAGGGATATCTTCTAGCTTCGCACCAAGTTGCGCGATACCTGTTGGGATGTTCACGTCATTTGCTAGTTGAACAATTGCTTCGATCGCAGCTTCTGCACCTTGCTCTGGTGACATACCTTCAACGTTAACGCCCATTGCTTTTGCAACATCACGTAGACGCTCAGGACAAACTTGCGCGTTGTAGCGTTGAACGTGTGGTAGCAAGATAGCATTACACACACCGTGTGGAAGATCGTAGAAGCCGCCTAGCTGATGCGCCATCGCATGAACATAACCTAGTGACGCGTTGTTGAACGCCATACCCGCCATGAACTGTGCGTAAGCCATTTGTTCACGTGCTTCAATGTCTTCGCCGTGCGCTACTGCCGTTCTTAGGTGAGCTTGTACAAGTTCAATGGCTTTAATCGCTACAGCGTCTGTAATTGGTGTCGCTGCGATAGAAACGTAAGCTTCGATTGCGTGTGTTAGCGCATCCATACCTGTTGCAGCAGTCAGTGATGCAGGCTTAGCAAGCATTAGTTCAGGATCGTTTACTGAAATAAGCGGTGTTGTGTGCTTGTCAACGATCGCCATTTTAATGTGACGTTCCTCATCAGTGATGATGCAGAAGCGTGTCATTTCTGATGCTGTACCAGCCGTAGTGTTGATAGCGATAAGAGGCATCATTGGCTTTTCAGATTGGTCTACGCCTTCGTAGTCTGCAATCTTGCCGCCGTTAGAAGCAACCAGAGCAATGCCTTTTGCACAGTCGTGTGGAGAACCGCCACCTAGAGAAACAACGAAATCACAATCGTTGTCAGTCAGCAATTCAAGACCATCGTTAACGTTCGTGATGGTTGGGTTTGGTTGAGTGCCATCGAATACAACTGCGTCTACGCCTCGCTGGCTAAGAAGGTCTTGTACCTGCTTAACTACACCAATTTGATTCAAGATCTTATCAGTTACGATCAGACCTTTTTTAAAGCCTTGAGACTGAATACTATCGACAGCATCCTTCAGACAGCCAGTACCCATGAAGTTGATTGTAGGGATGTAAAATGCAGTAGACATTGGAAAACTCCGTTAATTATGATTTTTAATTTCCTACATGTTGTCGGCATTCAAGTGGTCGACCATTGATCTGGAACAACTTTGAATTCGAACTACCACTTTGTGGCTAGTCGTTGTGATAGGGCTCATATAGCAATCGTTTTCATGGTTTTTGGCTGTGTTGATTGTCAGTAATAGATCGCGATAAATCGACTAAATTAGAGACAGTATGGAGCTCTATAACAATGAAAAATAAGGTTTTTCATTGAAAACTCTTCTAGTTAGGCTGGTGTCGACGTTTTATCTGAGTCATCGCTGCATTCAATTTCAGGTTCTTGTGACTCTTCAGAATCAAGCGTGTCTTCTGACTCCTCGTCATAGTATTTGACAAGAAAAGGGGTAAGCATGACAGACGATGGTAAAAAGTGCTTCATAGTACCTCCCGGTACCTAAGTGTATTTATTGTATGGTATTGGTTTAATATGTGGCAAAATTTGCGATACATCATGACTTGTGGCTTGTTTTCTATAAATTATTAGAACTATATTCAGGCTCACAAAATTGGTAGTAGAATGAACATCTGGTCTTTGAGCCAATGAACAACTAAAGATAAACGCAGCTCAACAGCGTGATTAATAGGAAATAAAATGAAGTACGACTGGATATTCTTTGATGCAGATGAAACCTTGTTCCATTTTGATGCTTATCAGGGAATGAAGCTGATGTTTTCTCGTTTTGGTGTGGACTTCAACGAACAGGATTATTCCTTTTATCAAGAAGTTAACCTACCACTATGGGTAGACTATCAAGATGGTCGCATTACGGCTGATCAACTGAAACACACGCGCTTCGAAAGCTGGGCTGAGAAATTAGAGACAACAACCGCTGCTTTAAACAGTGCATTCTTAACAGCAATGGCGGATATCTGTTCTTTATTACCAGGTGCACAAGAGTTGGTGGAGTCTTTAAAAGGCAAGGTGAACATGGGCATCATCACTAACGGTTTTACAGAGCTGCAGTCAATCCGTTTAGAGCGCACAGGAATGACGGGTTACTTTGAGCACGTGATCATTTCTGAAGAAGTTGGGGTAGCCAAACCGGATGCCGAGATTTTTGAATATGCGCATAAGCTGGTTGGATTGCCATCTAAGCAAAGAATATTGATGGTCGGGGATAACCCACATTCCGATATTCTAGGTGGACTCGATTTTGGCATCGAAACGTGTTGGTTAAACAGCCAAGAAAAGGCAGCGCCAGCGGGTATCAATCCTCACTACCAAGTGAAGTCTTTGGCTGACTTGCAAGCTCTACTGCTGGCTTAGTGAATAGTTAACAACTGACCGCCACTAGCGAATACACAATCATAATCGGTTGATTTCTTTAATCGACCAATGCTTTGTAAATTGATTGGCGTTTCGTTAATTGACCAATGATTTGTTAATTGATTGATGCTTCGTAGATTGATAGATACTTTGTAAACAAAGTGTTGATGGCCGAGTACGAAAATGTACTAGGCCAATTATTTTGAACTTGGTTTTACCATAGAGTGACCATCAAAACAGATAAAGGAAAAGGTGTGCTGAAATCTCATCGTTATAGCTGCTACGGTATTATCGCCATTTTACTATGGAGCTGCTTGATTGCTCTGTCTCGTAGCGTCTCAGAACAGCTAGGTCCAATTGGTGGTGCGGCCAGTCTTTATACGGTGAGTTCGCTGTTGTTGGTCTGTGTTATGGGGTTACCTAAGCTGTCGCGGTTTTCTAAGTCATACCTGTTGATTGGTGGTGCTCTGTTCGTTTGTTATGAGATCTTCTTAGCTCTGGCTTTAGGGATGGCAAACAACCGACATCAAGCCTTGGAAATGGCCGTTATCAACTACTTATGGCCTGCATTGACGGTGTTGTTCGCGGTATTGCTCAGCGATAAAAAGATTAACTGGTTGGTTTACCCAAGTATTTTCTTAGCCTTCTTTGGTGTGGCTTGGAGTATCAGTGGCGATCAGGGGCTTTCTGTTGATCAAATCGCTGCCAATATTGCCACCAACCCTAAAACCTATTCAATGGCGTTTTTCGGCGCGATTATTTGGGCTGTTTACTGTAACTACACCCAGCGTGTCGCGAAAGGGCAGAATGCGATTGTGTTGTTCTTTATCGCAACGGCAATCACCTTGTGGATCAAATACGCATTGAGTAACGAAACCGGCATGGTGATGACAACCAGTGCTGCGATTGACTTAGTGTTGGCAGGCGTGTGTATGGGCGCAGGTTACGCGCTTTGGAATACAGCGATACTTGGCGGCAATATGGTCTTCTTGGCGACCATGTCGTATTTCACGCCTATTTTTGCGACCTTACTGTCTTCTATTATTTTGGGTTTGTCATTGAGCATGACGTTTTGGCAGGGCGTTTGTATGGTAACGATTGGCTCTTTAGCTTGCTGGTGGGTAACCAGAGACAAAAAGCCGACGGTTACGGCGTCGGCTTCTAAAAAGGTTCAATCAGAGTCTTAGTCAGCGAGAGATTGATTGGTTAGCTCTTGGTTCTTAACTCTCGACTCTTAACTCGCGATATTGAGATTCAATTGAAGCTCATAAGGCATCTTCGATAAGCGTCGCTTAAGTTGGCGGCGCGTACGTTCAATATCATCGACCGCAATCGCTTGTTGGTCGTTGGTATGAATATCAACATTGATTCGTAATTCTGGACCAACCTTAGTCACACCCATCAGCTCCAAATCTTGCTCCGCTTCTTTGTCTACCGCGACAACGTTCTTATCTACCGCATCACAAATATCTTTGTTTGCCGACATCATAAGCAGTTCGCGCATGGCTTCACGTAACATGTCGAAAGGAACTTTGATGAAGTAGAAAGACATTAGCAACATCATCATTGGGTCGGCATACACTGCGTATTCTGCAAGCGGAGAAAAAGTAATTAACCAAGCCGCTACGAAACCCGCTGTTACCGCTACACTCAGTAGCGTATCCATCTGCCACTGCTTAGATTCAGCCTGAATCAGACCTGAAGAAATACGTTTGCTCTTATTCGCGATGTACCACCAAGCGTAACCACAACCCAACACGTTGAAAATACCAAACAGAGTTGCAATAGAAGCATCAACTTCACGACCACCCGTCATTAGGGCACCAATCGCAGAGTAAAGTGAATAACCAACCACAAGCAGAATCACAACGGCTTTAATCGCAATCACAATCGGCTCGATGATAGCTCGACCGAACGGGAACTCTCTATCTGAAGGGCGGTTAATGTATTTTGAAGCAGCTAGTGACAATAAAGTTAACAGTAAGCTGATAAGAGAATAGACACCGTCAAATACTATGACCAGAGAGCCAACGAGAAGACCCAACACCAATCCGCCAATTGCGAAGCCTGATGCTAAAAGGGCTGAGAACAATAGTACTCGATTTTCGTTTTGGCTTTTCCTGTCACACATAATATTTTCCAGATGTTTTTGATAACTTCATTGTTCTAATAATGAGCTAACTTTACAAACTTTATCTGATGATGTTTATATGTCTTATTTAATTCGAACATATAAATCAATAAAATTCAGTGACTTAAGATCAGGGTGTGGTGTCAATAAAGTTGACGTTGAGTGTTTTTTGGTGATGGTGTGCAACTGAAATAGGATCGTTTATGATTAATAAAACACATTAGTCGCTAAGGTCTTATTGGTCTTCTAGATTTGACTGCGACTGCGATGGACAAGGAGTGAATCAATATGAAGTTTGACGATATCAGTGATAACGAGTTGTGGGTGATTGCTAACCCGATTATGGATAATCTGATGGACGGTTCAACCAAGGTCGATCATGAACAGCACTGTCGAGACTTTACTCAAAGGATGAAAGACATTGTTACGCCGGAATATTTAGAAAAGGTGTGTCACCATTATCAGCACAGTAATGGCTTTTTTGCTGAGCGAGAGCAAGTCGCGCTGTTTAGACGTTCAGACTCCATCGCTTTTGTGTGGAAACAAGCTTACACCATCGCCAAAGGCGAGTTTGTCGCCGAAATGGTATTGGTTGAAGAAGACGGACGCTACTTAGTGGATCACGTGATGGTTTTCTAGAGCAAGACTTAAGTATGGAGTAAAAGTCGTCCGTCTAGAAATCAAACAAATAATCACTAAGCTGGTCGGCCAACCAATTCATTCCTGGGTGCTCTGCCATGCCAGCCGCGGTAAACATACAGTAGTCTTCTTGTGTTAAACCGTAGGTGTGTTTGATCACGGCAAGCTCTTGTTCACGCAGTAAATGGCGAATCAATGGCTCAGGCATTACGCCCCATGCTTCTTCACGTAGAATCGTATCCAACATAAAGTCGAAGCTAGAGAAGCCAATGTAACGACGCGAGAAGGGCTCAAGCTCAGGATTATCCTTTTCATTAAGATAAACCATGGTTGCTTGCATCGAATTTCTCAGTACTTCATCAGACACTCGTCGCATCGCACTCAAATCATGTCCTTTCTTACATACAGACATCATTCGAATCTTACCAAGCGGGTTGTAGATAATTCTTGGGTCATCGACGCGTTCGTAATCGACACCAAATGCGAAGTCGACTTGCTGAGTTTCAACTAGGTTAGCTAAGTCACCGCTCGATGCGAGAACGAAGTTGAATGAGGTAGAAGGGTACTTGTTATTTAAGGCGTGAGATAAGTCCTGCCACATTTCATCGGGTAGGGAGTCATCTCGTGCTATCCAAATTTCTGCGTTGAATTCGCCCGAAACATGCAAGCAGGTTTGTTTAATACGCGCGGCTGTCACCAACATGCCTTCGCAATCTTTGTAAATCGCTTTACCCGCTTCTGAAAGCTCAACGTGGTTTCCGCTGCGGACGAACAGCTCGACATCTAACTCTTTTTCCAAGGCTTTAATCGACATGCTGAGTTTGGTTCGGTTGCATTCTAACTGGCGTGCAGCTTCAGAAACTGATCCTAAATCAGCAACGGAACAAAAGGCTTGGACTTGAGAAAGGTTCATTTCATTTCCATATTGAGCGGGGGTCGGTGCATATTATCTGAATATTGTGCTGACTATCTTAGAAATAGTCCATCTTTGCATGATAACTCTATGACGAATTGACTAATTTGGTTTACTCTGGGGAAGTTCCGAACCTACAAGAAGTAAAGATGGAGGCCATGATGGCGAAACAATGGGACGAATACGCCGTTGATTGGGATAAAGATCCCGCAACTGCAGTATTCGCACAATCCGTATTTGACCAGTTAACACAGCTCGTTGATTTAAACGGAACCCGTGTCCTTGATTTTGGTTGTGGTACAGGACTACTCAGCCAGAAAATATCTCCTTTAGCAAAAGAGATCATCGCACTTGATATCTCTGAAGGGATGATTGAAGAGTTAGATAAGAAAGAGTTACCTAACGTTGAACCGGTAGTTGATATTTTATCGCGCGGACTTGCAGCGCAGCATCCAGCATTCAGAAACCAGTTTGACCTAGTGGTAGCCTCTTCGGTGTGTGGTTTTATCCCGAACCTACAAGACACAGTCAGTCTGATTTACACGCTGCTTGAAAACGACGGTACGTTTGTACACTGGGATTGGTACTTGGAAAGCGACAATGAAGACTACGGTGTAAGCCAACAGCGCTCAGAAAATGTATTGAGTGCAGCGGGCTTTGCAGTCGTTGAAGTCTCTACACCGTTCTCGATTGACACTCCACAAGGAGAGTTAAAGGTATTAATGGGTGTTGGACGTAAACAAGCGCTTCCAGATCTGTAATCGTGTGTATGCCTTGAGCTAGCATTCAGAATGCTCATTTAAACTACTAAACCCACATTAACGACTCTAACGTCAGTTATGTGGGTTTTCTCTTTTTGGCGCTATCGTTTTAAACAGAACGAATTAGCGCTTTCTCATTTCTTCACTACTAACTCTGGTTTCTCTATTTCTCTATTTCTCTATTTCTCTATTTCTCTATTTCTCTATTTCTCTGTTTCTCATCTCGCTCATAGAAAACTCAACACCGCTAATTTACAAATTATTTATTTCCATTTTGGAAATGTAGTCTTGCATACATTTCATTAGTGGAAATATAACGGTGAGATATAAAATAAGCCCATAATAACACTAAGGGTTTAATCATGAGCCACCAATCTGCGTCATCTACTTCTTCACCACTTTCAGAGCAACAACAACGCTTTAGCAATATCATTTCAGATGCCAACCTGTCACCAAAACAGAAGTCGAGCTATCTTGCCTTAGAAGCTGAAGCCAGCTTACCGTATATGCCGGTAAGCAAAGAAGTAGAGCAAGCCTTACAACAAGGTGTGCTGTGTGACATGTTTGAAGGGCACGCCCCATTTAAGCCGCGCTATGTACTTCCAGATTATTCTAAATACTTACATCAAGGCTCAGAGTATTTAGAGCTTAGCGCGGCAACCAACTTCGATGAAGCATTGAACATGCTTACCATCCTTTACCACCATGTTCCGTCTGTCACTTCAATTCCGGTTTACCTAGGTCAGTTGGATGATGTGTTGATGCCTTTCGTGGGCGACTTAACAGAAGAGCAGGTATACCAAAAGATTAAGCTGTTCTGGATCATGTTGGATCGCACACTGCCAGACGCCTTTATGCATGTGAATATCGGCCCGACAGACAACATTATCTGCCGTACGATTTTACGTGTAGACGCTGAATTGAAGCAGATCGCGCCAAACTTAACCTTTATGTACGACCCAGCCGTGACACCTGATGATCTACTTCGTCATGCGGCGAGCAACATCTGTGAATGCAGTAAACCACATATTGCAAACTATCCAGCGCATGCCGAGGCTTACGGCGATAAGCGTTTTGGTATTGTGAGCTGCTACAACTCTCTGCCGTTAGCGGGTGGTTCAAACACCTTGGTGCGTATGAACCTTAAGCAAGTGGCGTTGAAGTCTGAGGACAGTGCTGATTTCTTACAACAAGTATTGCCGAACTACAGTGGCATCATGGTTGAGTTGATGAACGTTCGAAGCCGCTTCTTGCATGAAGAGTCTAACTTCTTCGAAGGCTTCTTAACCAAAGAAGGTTTGATCGAAGAGGATCGCTTTGCGCCAATGTTTGGTATTTACGGCATGGCGGAAGCAGTCAACATCTTGTTGGAGAAAGAAGGTCAAGCAGGGCGTTATGGTCACGATGAACTGGCGAATCAGCTTGGTCATCGTATCTCTGAAAAGCTGGCTGAGATCGTTGAACGCTCTGAAGTGAAATATGGATTAGAAGGTAAAGCTCTGCTGCATGCTCAAGGCGGTATTAGCTTAGATGAAGATGTGACGCCGGGTGTCCGTATTCCTTATGGTACCGAACCGGATCCTGTCTCTTACGTTCGTGCAACCGCGGGTCACCATAAGTTCTACACCTCGGGCATCAGTGACATTCTGACCATCGACGAAACAGTGAAATCTAACCCTGAAGCGATGTTTAACCTGTGTAAAGGCGCGATTCAAGCGGGTTACCGAGAGTTCACGGCTAACGTTGCATCAAATGATTTGGTTCGTGTCACGGGTTACATGATTAAGCTATCTGACATTGCCAAATTTGACGAGCAAGGCTCACGCACCAATACCACCTTCTTAGGTGCTGAAGCTGCGAAGAACACGGGCATATTAGAGCGTAAACCACGCGTGGCGAGCTTAGAGATGTCGCCGACATACGAATAGCTTTAACGTGCGTGTGTTATGTGTGTGATGCGTTTCGAATACGAACAATGTGAATTATGAAAATTTCTGATCTAACAACTCAAATGGCTAGGGTTAAAAATAATAAGACAGAAAAACAAGCGAAGGTCAGCCGTGTGCTGACCTTTTCTTGTGTTGACGGCCCGGGAAACCGCTTGGTGCTGTTCCTACAGGGCTGCAACTTTGACTGCATTACTTGTCACAACCCACACACAATTAACCACTGTAACCATTGTGGAGATTGTGTGAGTGGCTGTCCAAGCAGTGCTTTAAGCATGATTGATGGCAAAGTGAATTGGGACCCGGCAGCCTGTACCAATTGTGATCAATGCATTGATGTCTGCGATCACAAGTCGAGCCCGAAAATCACCACAATGGCAGTCTCTGAGGTGCTTGAACTCGCAAGGCATAACCAATTTTTCTTAAGCGGAATCACTATCTCAGGTGGTGAGGCGACCATGCAGTTGCCGTTTATCATTGAGCTATTTCAAGCGATTAAAAGTGATCCGCAGCTAGCGCACCTTACGTGCTTTATTGATAGTAATGGTTCGCTGCCACTGCAAGGCTGGGACAAGGTGTTGCCTTATCTTGATGGCGCGATGATTGACCTAAAATCATGGCAATCGGAAACACATCAATGGTTAGTGGGCAGAGGAAATCATCGGGTGTTTGAAACCATCAATTATCTTGCAGGCAAAGGAAAGCTGCATGAAGTTAGGTTGCTGCATATTCCGAATAAAAGCGATCTTGAAGACGAAATTGAACAAGTGGGGCGTTACTTGAAGACTCTACCAAGTGATGTTCGAATTCGACTGAATGCGTTTCAACATCATGGTGTCATTGGCGAAGCGTTAGATTGGCCGAAATGCAACGAACAACAGATGCAGAGCTTTCACGATAAGCTATACACCATAGTCCAAAGACCGATGCAAACCCCTGAGGTTTATACCTAACCTCTATGTTGCTTAGGCGGTCAATCAGGCTTCTAAAAACAGGTCACACAACCACTTGATCGCTTGATCATTCATGTTGGGCTTGTTCCATACCAAGCTATACGCCACCTTACCGTAATCAAAAGGCAAGGGCTTGCTCACTAAGCCCTGAGCTTGCTTAGCACGCTCAGCCCACTGTTTAGAGCAAGTGAACAGGAAAGGCGTGTGGTGACACAACACAGCCGCAGCGCCGAAGTCCGCGACCGATATTGCCATCTCTCTTGGTTGGTGGCATTGAACCAAGTTTTGTTCAAAGTAAGGCTGAGACAGTTCGTTATCTAAAATCCCAATGTGCTTGTAATCTAAGTAGCCTTCTACCGTCAGTTCTTGCTGAGCGAGAGGGTGGTGTGCGCCCATCAAACAAACCATTTCATCTGGAAGAATTGTTTCCCAAACCAGCTCTTTGTTATCGGTCGGCGGCTGAGATATATCATGAGGCAACAAGATCAAATTGACCTTGCCACTGAGTAAAGCATCGAAGCCGAGCTGTTGTTTCGAGTAGATGTTGAGCTTCGCGTTTGGCGCGAGCTCAGTGGTAATTTTACTGATCTTTGAGGCAAATACTTCGAAAGTACTTTCACGCATCGAAAGTGAAAAACTGCCTTGGTACTCCTGAGGGGTAAAACTCTTCTGATGAAGCAGTCCGTTCATGCTTGAAAGAATTGCATGAACAGTGGGCGCTATCTTCAGAGCAAAGGGAGTCGGGATAAGCTTGGTACCATCTCGATAGAAAAGCTCATCATTCAGGATGTCACGCAGCTGAGATAAGGTTTTGCTTACACTCGAAGGGCTGACACAGAGTTGCTCTGAGGTCTGAGTGACGCTGTGAGTGTTCAGCATAATATGCAGCGCAGTGAGGTGCTTAAGGCTCACCCTAGATAAGTGTAAGTAATCCATTTATGACTCACGCATTCAGATTGGCCTGTGATTTTGTATGAACGGACAAAACCGAACAAGCCAAATTGGATAAAGGTTATTTACGAGCTAGCTTATGGTGCGCTCGTGAAAAGTGGCCTGCACAAAATGCGCCCACAATCGATAGTTCACCCGCCAAACACAGTGCAGCACAAACTTCAGCTAGGGCTTGTGATTTACCGTTACCATGCAGCCCAAGTAAATCTAAACAGGCTTTTTGACTTGGCAAGCCAGTACCACCGCCGACAGTCCCCACCATTAGGTTAGGCAGTGTCACGCTAGCGTATAAACCGCCTTCTTTGTTGAGTTCCATACGCGTCATACCAATCGCTGACTCAGCGACACAGGCCGCGTCTTGGCCACAAGCGATATAGAGTGCCGCCAACGCATTCGCATAATGGGCATTGATACCGATAGTACCACTCAAAGCGCCACCGACTGTGGTCATTTGGCCAAACTGGACCATCTTCTCTGGTGTCGTGTGTAGGTACTTCGCGACAAGCTCTGCAGGGATATTAACCTCAGCAGTTACCTTTTTGCCACGAACGCTGCGCAAGGTTTGGGTATTGGCTTTCTTATCGCCTGACAAGTTGCCATCAAGGAAAGCGTGGTCAGGCTTAACTGGCGTATTTTCGATGATGTACTCAAACACGGCATTGGTTGCGATGGTCACCATATTCTGACCAGAAGCGTCTCCGGTTAGAAATTCGAACACCAAGTAAACATGGTTACCTTCGATGTTGATATTAATGTCGGTCAGCTTGCCGTGTGATGTTGTTGATTCTGCCAAGATCTTGAACTGGTCATACTGAGTCACAGCCCAAGCCACAAACTGTCCGGCTTCAACTAATCCTTGAAATGCAAAGCCAGGAGTACGTGTTACGCCTTCATTGAGCAACATAGCACTTGCGCCACCACAAGCCGTAATCAGCTTAGAACCACGGTTATAAGACGCGACAAGCGCAGCTTCTGTGGTCGCGAGTGGTACGAGGTAATCGCCCGTAGCAAATAGGCCATTGACTCTTAAAGGGCCAGATATTCCCACAGGGACTTTAACGGTGCCAATAAAGTGCTCAATGTTTTTCTCATAAGCTTGGAACTGACTTTGTGTATGAGGGTCGAGCAGTTCTTGCTGTGAATCTGCATTATCGAGCGCTGTCCAGCGACGTGTGAGATTCTTTTCTGTCAGGTAGGGGCTAGGTGTCAGCTTATTTACTGGCTTTTCAAAATGAGGCTGAAGCTTTTTTTCTAATTCGTCTGCGGAGATGTCGCCTCCTAAAATAGAAACATAGTCACGGCGATGCAGATTTAGTTTTGGCATAAATAGTATGAAGTAAAGTTTGTGCAGCAAATTGGTTTGCGCTGATTCTACCGAGTAATAAACCAGAAACAAGCGCCTGATATAATGAGTTACAGTTTGTGTGGTTGTTGAAGCAAAAAGCAGCGAAGTTTCGCGAAATATAGGCTGTATTTGAGCGAAATTTAGATATGAATGTCGAGAAGGCTACCGATGGCTTCGTTTTGACGATCAACCACACTTGCACCAACGCGGTTATAACTTGCGCTTTGTGTCAGTTTAATCAGGGAATCGGTTGAAGATGAAGCAGGTTCAGGTTCTTTGTCTTTAAAGGAAATGGCTTGTTCAGGCTCTATTTGATTAAAGCTGAGATCGCTAGCTTCGAAAGTGTCGTCGGATTCTAGAGCGTGTTTGGAGGCTTGGTTGAGCTCGATTGCGGCTTCTTCAGCCATGTTGGTGGATTGCTGAATAATGGCGTAACCAGATTGAATACCAGATATCGACATATCAGAACCTTTTATTGACGTATGAAATGAGTCTAGGCGGACGATATTTTGAGCGCAATGGTGAACAGATGAAATTTACGGTGAAAATGTGAACTTAAGCTAAAATAGTGATGTCTGTCTATTAACTGAACAGGTCATTTAGCGCGTTTAATTCTTCATCAGTAAGCAAAGAAGGCTTCTCTGTTTCAAGGTTACCGTCGATCTCACCCTGAAGTGCTTTTAATTGTTGTGGGCTAAGAAGCTGTATTTGCTGCTTAAATGCTTCAAATTGCTGTGTATTCATAGTGTGACCTTTGTTCAAATTCATATGCTCTTTAGAGCATAGCCTACTGATTCAGGAAATCAAACAAGATTAAGTGAATTTTAAATGATGTTTGAAGTTTCTTGAAACTAAGACAACTATAAATTCCTGTGGTCGTTTTTTGTCCGAGAAATGTTAGGAAAAGTTAAGGCTTGGTCAATCAAAGTCAGAAAATTCCTACAATGTAAAAACGCCTTCAACCCTTGTGGCACAAGGGTAGGTAAGTAATTTCTCTACCCAATTAGGGGTATGGGTAAAGCAATGTATAAATATTTGTGATGATCAAAAGATAAGCAATTGGCGTTATCTTTTTGTTTTTACGGTATTTTGTTTGTTGCTCAAGAAGCTTCTGTTTCAAACGACTTGTCGATCTTAACCTTAACTGCAAACTTGGTCGCTAAGGTATGCAGTTCTGGAAGCATGCGATAGATCAAATGGAGCTGTTGTAGAACCATTTTGACAGAATTCTCATCTTCTTCTCGCCATTCACTCAAACGTTTATCCAGCTCCGGGTCATAAGCGTTTTTCACTTCACAATGCTCTTTATGAGAATAGAGTTGATCATTTAGAGCGTCGAGATGCTGGTGGATTACTCTGTGCGCATCTAGCACCAGTTTGTGTGTCGCTTCATCATCAATACGCGTTCTGTGAGCACCCAGAGCCGAGATATAGCTAAGTAGAGCATGATTGAGTGTTAAGAATCGGAAGCTCTCATCTTCAGAGGTGCGGTACTTACCCGGTTCAACCAACATGCTACTGATCGCGGCAGTCAGGTTTGCATCATTATTATGCGCACTACGTCGAGCGATACGATAGTTTAGGCTATCTTTCTTACCGACACGGTATTGGCCGATGATCTGAGCGAGATAGTTCTTATTGGAATCGAGCGCATTCGCCATCACTTTGTGCAGTCGCTTCGACTGCCAATCAGGTAACACATAAATGACAGCAAGCACGGCGAGAGCACAACCAATAAAGGTATCCGCTAACCTTGGCAATACTACCGCGTAGCCTTCACCTAATTGGTTAAAGCAGAAGAGCACAAGCAGTGTGATAAAGCCGGTCGCAAACCCGTAGTTATTGATTCGAAACGCAAAGAACATCACGCCACTGATCACAATGAACACTAATTGGCTCTCTTGCGACGGGAAGAAAGTCAGTAACGGTACTCCGATCAATAAGCCTGCGACCGTGCCAATGACACGCGCCGTCAGTTTTTGACGGGTTGCACTGTAGTTTGGCTGACACACAAACAGTGTCGTCAGTAGAATCCAATAACCTCGTTCGATATCAAAACCCTGGATAATCCCGTAGCCCAGCGTCAAAGTGATCGCCATGCGAATCGCGTGGCGGAATAGCATAGAATCGGTGTGCAAGTTAGCTTTGATCTTGTGCCACATTGCCGTCAAAGTATGAGGGTTGGTATCGTCCAATACACCTTCTTCAATCTTCTCTGCATCTGGGTTGCTGATATTCGAGAGCTGTTTTTCAACGGTTGCTAGGTTATTGAATAAGTAATCCAACTGGTTCAGCAGTGATTTCCATTTAGGATTATTCTGTTGGTGCAGATGATTGAGCGAAGACATCAGCTCATCGAGTGCCAATACAGACTTGTCACCATGCTGGTATTCAGCGCCAACTTTCAACGAGCTCGCCACTTCTTTACACGCAGTGGCCTGCGCTTCCAGTAGATACTTAAATCTAAACAACACGTCAGAGCGCTCAAAGTGTTTTGCTAGCTCTTGATAGCGATAGTGGCTAGAGCTGACGCGTTCATGAATATCTTGTGCGATGAAGTAGGTGTTAAGAAATCGGTCACTAGGGCCGTCAATGTGTCCGCGCTTAGAGCGATTAAGCAGCGTCGCTTTACACATGTTGAGTGCGTTAACGGTACTCGCGTTGAGTTTGGCTTCAATGATTCGGTGTGGCTGGGGAATCAAGTCTGAAACGGGGTAGAAGAGTTCCGCTTTTGAATCGATGTAATTACCGATTTGATCGAATACTGTTGCTAGGTTTTGCTGCACAGGTTGCATTGGCCATACTATCTGCCAAATCATCGACATGAAGTAGTACCAAGCTGCGCCAGTTAACAGTAGAAGCGGTTGAAACCAAAGGTTGGTACTCTCGTGTGCACCAAGCATGGTATAGATGGCAACTAAGAGAGAGCCAAACGCGATACTCGCGTATTTAGGGCCAATTGCCCCGAGAATGATAAAAGAGAAGGTTGAAACAAAAAGCCCGATCGCGAACAGCCAAGGCGTATCGAAGAGAAGTTCAATAGAGAAAGCCGCAACGGCGAAACAGATAAAGGTCAGCGTGAGTGCTTTCAAGCGTCCGGTAAAGCTGTCATCACTTTCCGCAAGAGCCGCAGCAATAACGCCCAAGATCAAAGGCGTGATCAGTGTGTTTTGTCCATAATACCAAGCAGGCACCACCACACCGAGCAGAGTGATGAGAATTAATATGCTGTAATTTATGGTTTTATTCGCCCAATAGAGGCGCAATTTGGCTGAGAAGTCCACAGTCGCTCACTTGACACACTAAAAACCATAATCCTAACAGAAATCAAGCACAAGAATTTGATACTTATCCATAATTGCCCGTAGGTGGTCATGAAAGCGTCGATAAGATATGAGATATTATTAATTCTCATTGCATCATGATATAAATTCAATATTCCCAATTAAGAGCACACTCCAATGCAGCTAAGCGCTAACAAGACTGCACAGTTTTTTATTCAAAATGAATATCATCAGGTTGAACTTGATGGTCCACGCTTGCTGTTATCTTCAGTAGGCAGTGAAGAGCGTATCCCATTTACTATTTGGAGTGGCAAGATCGCGATAAAACGCGGATTGTTCTGGGGATCGCTACAATTTTTTGCTAATCAACAAGATGGAACACAGCGCAGTTGGTTAGTACAAGGCTTACCTTGGGATCAATGTCGTCAATTTGCACGCGCCTCAGTTAGCGCTTATCAGAAGTGGCACGACACTCAATGTGAACAATTGGCTGAACACGTACCTCAGTGGGAAGCTGAATTAACACGTCTTGAGCAACTCCCAGCCTTTCTACCGCATTCTAAGGTCAACACTTGGGTTGATATGGTCAACTCAGGCTTAGAGAGTATGACAATGACGCTAGAAGAGGCCGCACAACGCATGCCAAACCGCATCGCAAGAATGCAGCCATGGTTATCTGAAACGGAAATCAAGCAAGCTGAAAGAAACCAGCAATGGCTAGAGACCGAGCGAAAAAACTGGGAAGTGTTGTTTGCGCAATGTGAGTCGTCACCACTGAACTTATCGCAGCAATATGCGGTGTTGATGAATGATGATCACAACCTTATTTTAGCAGGTGCAGGCTCGGGTAAAACCAGTGTTCTAACGGCTCGCGTCGCGTATTTACTGCAAAGCCATCAAGCTCAAGCTGAAGAGTTGCTATTGCTCGCTTTTGGTCGTGAAGCGGCAGAAGAGATGAAGCAGCGCCTCGACAGTAAAATTGGTTTATCAGCTGAGAAGGTGCAAGTCAGCACTTTCCACCAGTTGGGTTTAAAGATACTGACTCAAGTTGAACCTGAACGCGTGGTTATTTCTCCTTTAGCGCTCGATGACAACCAACGCCAAGCATGGTGCATTGATTGGTTGAAGAAGCACTGGATGACACCGACCAACTTTAAACGTTGGCAAAAGCATTTGTCTAAATGGCCAATCGCTTATTTAACCGGTGACGATGAGCTTGGTAGCCACGTTTCAAACCTCAAATTGATCGGTTGGCTTGAAAAGCAGCTAGAACAGTTGAATGCGTCGGGTTTAACCAAAAAAGAAGTACAGCAACAGCTGATTGATCACCGAGACTATGCGCGCCTCAACAGCGAGCTTTCACTGTGTTGGCCATGTGTAACCGCGTGGCAAAAGGAGCTGAAAGAACAGAATCATATCGACTTCTCAATCATGATCAGCCGAGCGACTCAGTATGTCGAGAAGGGCAAGTTTATCTCACCTTGGAAGTTCATCATGATCGATGAATACCAAGATATCTCACCTGATCGTCTTGCCTTGGTTGAAGCACTGTGTAATCAGTCTAAAGCCGAGCATCAAGCCTCTATTTTTGCAGTAGGCGATGACTGGCAGTCGATTTACCAGTTTGCAGGTGCGGATGTGGATTTGACCACGGGCTTTAAGGATCGCTTTGAAAGCTCGACCATTCATCACCTAGATACCACTTATCGCTTTAACAATCAGCTAGGTGCAGTGGCTAATCGCTTTGTACAAGAAAACCCAATTCAGATTCCGAAAGAACTGAACAGCTTCAAGCAACAGAAGCAGAAGGCGGTGTACAGTGCGCCAAGTAAAGAAGTTGAGAAGATTCTTGATCAACTGAACCGTCAATCCAAAGGCAAAACCAATAAATCGGTGCTGCTACTTGGACGTAATCATTACCACAAGCCAGAGTTGTTGGAAGACTGGAAGAAGATCTTCACTTCCATTGATATCAAGTTCATGACTTGCCACGGCAGTAAAGGTAAAGAGGCGGACTTTGTCATTATTCTTTGTGTTGACGAAGGACAGTTCCCGACCAAGAAGAAACAGCTGCATATTGATGGCGCATTGACTGAATCATCAGACGCGTTCCCTTATGCTGAAGAGCGTCGTTTATTCTATGTAGCAATGACGCGGGCAAAAGAGAAAGTATGGATCACGCACAGTGGCGACGGCTCTGGCTTTGTGCAGGAGCTGCATGGTTCTGATTACCCAGTTGTTCGTAAAAAGTGATGTTACTTGACTTGATTGTCTAAGATTAGATCTTCAATCCCTGCCCTAATATCACAAGGCAGACGCATAAAGCATAAGGAATTTGCTATGGAACACGGCTCTATTAACTACATTGAATTTGCTGCGAAAGACATCTCAGCAACTAAGGCATTTTTCAGTCAAGTGTTTGGTTGGAGCTTTGAAGACTATGGCCCTGAGTATTCTGCGTTTGAAGGCAAAGGCTTAATGGGCGGCTTCTATTTGGCGGATCTGGCGTCGAATACGGATAATGGCGCGGCGCTGATGGTTTTTTATAGCCAAGATCTTGAGCAAACCGAGCGCGATGTAATTGATGCTGGTGGTCAGATAAACCGTGAGATCTTTAGCTTTCCCGGCGGCAGACGTTTCCATTTCAGAGAGCCAAGTGGCAACGAGATGGCAGTGTGGAGCGATAAATAGAGAGACTCTCGCACTGTTTTATGATTGAACTGTTTAATGTCTGAAAACGAGACATAAAAAAGCCTGCGATAAAATGCAGGCTTTTTAGTCTGTTCAGTAGAGAGCACATTTAACGTGCGATTACGTGCGCTCAGCTAGGTACGCTTCGTAGTCTGGGATCTCGATGATTACTTCTTCTTCAAGCAGTGAAGAGTTAAACAAGAAATTAGCGGTAGCGCGGTTAGTGGCCACAGGAATGTTCCAAACACTTGCGATACGAAGCAGTGCTTTTACGTCTGGGTCATGTGGTACAGCATTAAGTGGATCCCAGAAGAAAATCAGCATATCGATCTTGCCTTCAGAGATAAGCGCGCCAAGTTGTTGGTCACCGCCCATAGGGCCGCTGATCATGCTCTTGATTGCTAAGTCTGTCTCTTTACTTAGTAAAGAACCAGTCGTGCCCGTTGCGTAAAGGAAGTGCTTTTGTAGTTTTTCTTTGTTCTCTTTGACCCATCTTAGTAGCTCAGGTTTGAAGTGGTCATGAGCGACCAAAGCGATATGCTTATGTGTTGGCATAGTGCGCGTCGTTTTTTGCATGAATGTTCCCTAAATTGTTGTTTCGTTTTTATTGTTTTGAGTTCTTCAGCCAATATAGCACTAAGGATTCACACTGAATACCGGACGAAACTCAGAAGGTGACAATGAGTCGGCGATAATTTGATCTTTGAGAGTTGCAGGTGTCAGCGCTTCGATAATCGGTGCGCTGTGTTGCTCGTAAGGTTGACCGCGTAAGTAACTCGTGGCTTGTTTTACCGACAAGCGACCTTGCTCAACCATTTTATCTGTTGGCGCAAAAAGTACCTTGTTACGAAGTAAACCACGGTAGGTTCCGTGACTTAGGTAACTTGAAATTAACCCAATATCTTCGGTTTTATCGGCCGCGCGTAGCTCACTGATCGCTGCTTCAATCGCGACGGCACTTCCGACTATATATTGGATATCAGGTTCTTCTATCACCTGTTGTACTAGATTTCTTTGAAGTTCTTTATCGTTATCTGCCCAATAGCTGATCGCAATTTTGATATCACTCGACTTGATCGCATCATAAAATCCCAGTGCTACAGGCTTAGTGCCACCACTCGCTTGCGGGCCAAGTAATAGGGCGATAGGTGTTTCGCCTGATCCTTTCGGGTGTCGTTTCGACAAAAACTCTCCGACTTGGTAACCCATTTGATACCAGTCGACGCCGACTGTGCCTTTCAGTACCTTCTGTTGTTCTTCATTGACGGTTAACTCATTCACCGTAGCAAACACAGGCGTCGAGCCAACCCAATCGCTGAGATTGTCATGATACGCATCGGGTGAAACCGTACCTAAAATAATGGCATCGGCTCCCCATTGTGTGCAAAGCACCAGTTGCGAGGCTTGTTTAGCCACGTTGGGGTAACCGCCAGCTTCCAATACTCTTAGCTCAACTTGCTGCTTTTCTGCTTCAGAGATCATTCCGTAGTTCACAGACAACCAGTATGAGTCTTTTAGGTGCGGATAAATGGCACAGATTTTCTCTTTTTGCGATGTGGCTTCGGCGGGTTTTATTGGGCTCAAAGGCTCGCTAGCACTTGCGACAGTAGTCACTGAGGCCAGTAGTGAGAGAAGAATTATTGAAGCGAAAGGTCTAGATAGCATGAATTGCCGTTTTATTGGTTTTAGATAAGAAACACTGCAAAATATAGCGTATTCTGCATGGGTAAAGAAGAACGTTTTAAGGTTTAGAGTTTATGTTGTTAGCTTCAGCGAGTATTGGACGCAAGCTGCTGGCCTCATTCTTAGTGATGGCACTGTTGGTTCTATTGTCTGCATTGATCGGTGTTTCTGGTTTTAGCTTTGTAGCCAAAACGGAAAGAAACGTCGTTGATTCGGCGCTTCCTGCCATGATCGAAGCTCGTCAGGTTTCTGAGTTGAGTAACCGTATTATTTCGTCAGTACAAACACTTTCTAATGCGAGAAACGAAGCTGAAAGAAAAGAGGCTGGCACCGTACTGTTTGACCAACTTGAGTCGCTTCTTCAACATATCAAAGAGCTTGGTGTCGACAGTTTCGATTCTCAGCTCCTCAATAAACTCGAAAACAATGTTCAAAGCGTTATTAACACACTGGCTGAGCTGGGTGTGTCGGTTGAGCGTAAGCTTTGGTTAAGTAAAGAGTTATCGTCTCGTGTCGAAGAGATGCGCCTATTAGCCGAAGAGCTAGAGCAGTTGACGCGAACCCAAGTTTTGAACACGGCTACCATTGCGGTTGCTAACGTCACGCATATCTATGACCTGCTAGAAACCAAAGAAACGGATAAAGCCTACCAAGCCTTAGATGCGCTTGTAGAGGTTGACCTTGATTTGTCTGAGCGCCTACACGAATTGCATTTGTTGGCGTTCAAAATGCTTAACCAAATTGAAGAAACGCAAACCGTTACCAACGTAGAGCGTATTCATCAAATCCAATCAGAATTTGAATCCAACCTAAGAATCATGGCGCGCCGCGTTAAAGCGGTCGAAGATCCTACTCGTTCAGCGCAGATGTCTCAGCTTCTAGAAGAGCTCAGAAAACGCCAAGTCGTGTTCGATATTTCATTAGAACAATATGAGAACACCAAAAAGTCAGAGTTTCTGATGCAAAATACGTTGGAGCTGTTCTCTCAGCTGAATACAACGGTTAACCAACTGGTTGATGATTCAAACCGCAGTACCAAAAAAGCGGTTGATGAGCTGACCAGCACGTTGAATTTGGCTCAATGGTCACTGTCTGTGATTTCGGTTATTGGTTTGGTTATCGTTGCATTTATCGTGTGGCGAGTGGTGTATATCTCGGTTGTTAAACGTCTTACTGAATACTCATCGGCCTTGATGTCTATCGCACAAGGTCGCCTGAATATTGATATCTCGGTAAAGGGTAATGATGAGCTGGCTCATATGGGCGAGGCGATCATCACTGCCAGAAACACCGCGCAGGCGCTACAAGTGGTTGCGGTGGGTGAAGCAAAGGCGAAACGCGAACTTGAAGAGCACAAAGAACACTTAGAAGAGTTGGTCACAGACCGAACCTACCAGCTGCAAAAGACCAATGAGAAGCTGAACATCGAGGTAGGGAACCACGCTAAGGCTCGTAACGCCGCAGAACAAGCAAGCCGCGCAAAATCCGCTTTCCTTGCGACGATGAGTCATGAAATACGAACGCCGATGAACGGTGTATTAGGTACTGCAAGATTGCTCAAAGATACCGGGTTAGACCCGCTGCAATCCGGCTATGCAGACATCATTAACCGCAGCGGTAAGAACCTACTCGCGATTTTGAATGACGTGTTGGATTACTCAAAGATTGAAGCGGGGCATTTAGAAATCCGCACTGTTTCGTTTGATCTTCATCAGATGGTTCAAGATACCTACCAATTGATGGAAGGGCGTGCCGCTGAGAAGAAGCTGAACTTTGATTTCCATATTGAAAGTGATGTGCAACGCTATTGGCGTGGTGACGTAACGCGAATCAGCCAAATCTTGAATAATTTGGTCGGTAACGCGATTAAGTTTACGGAAAGTGGCTCGGTCGATATCTTTATCAGCTTAGATATCGAAGATGAAAATCGAGTGATGTTTGAAGTGTCAGATACAGGTGTCGGTATTGATGCTAGCGAACAAGCTTGTCTGTTTGATGCCTTTACCCAAACCGATAGCGGTCGCAACAAAACCGGCGGCACAGGGCTTGGATTAGCGATCAGTAAAAGCATCATGTTGGCAATGAACGGGGATATTGGCGTTCATTCTGAAGAAGGCGAGGGTAGCCAGTTTTGGTTCTCACTGCCACTTGAAGCCGGTGAGAAGATAGAAACGAAAGTACCGGTCATTGAAGCGTGTATTCGAGCTAAAGTATTTCTGATTGAAGATAACCCCGTAAACTGCATCGTTGCTGAAGGCTTCTTGCATAACTTGGGGCACGAGGTTGTGATTGCGACAGCCGGACAAGAAGCGAGAGCCATATTCAGTGAGCAAGAGTTCGATATTGCGCTGGTGGACATTAACTTACCCGACTGCGATGGCGTCGAGTTAATTCAACAACTCAAAGACGATGCGCTTCAGCATAAAAGTGAAGAAGACGTAATTCGAAAAGTACCCCCAATGATCGCAGTATCGGCTCATGTGTTTAACGAAGAAGTGGAAAGCTATTTGTCGTCTGGCTTTGATGGATTCTTACCTAAGCCGTTAGAGAAGGAAGCATTATCGGAATTGATTGTTGAGCAGTTGGACGGTCACACGCTGTTGCTGCCTCAGCCGGATCCGTCAGATGCTGTTTGCTGTCAGCTAAACTCTAAACCTCAGGAAACCGAGCTAGACTTATCAGCATTGGCATTTGCAAGCTCGACACAACGAGCAAACCAAGACGCGGAACATAATCAAGGAGAACCGATTGTGCAGATGATTAACCCTAAGATTATCAAAGACGACTTGGCCATTCTCGGTCGAGAAAAAATAGTGCAGATTGTTGGGTTGTTTGACCAAAGCAGCCAAGTCACTCTCGATGAACTGATTGTGGCAAGTGCCGCTGACAACGCTCGTGAAATTAAGTCTTTAGCTCATAAACTGAAAGGGTCTGCCGGCAGCCTAGGATTATCTGCACTGTTTGCTTTATGCCAGAGCATTGAAGCGAGCGAGGATCCATTACTTCAATATCGCGATAATGCAGACTCATTACCTGAATTGGTGAAAGACTCGTTAGCAGCGCTCCGAGAGCAACTATAGAGTGGCTATTGGGCGGAAAGCCCCAAAATAAGAACAGAAAACAAAAAGCAGGCTATTTCTCCGTTTTAATATGAAGAAGTGACCTGCTTTTTTATTGTCGAATAAGAATCTAATTAAGGCTTTCAAGGAACGGCTCTAAGCCATCTTGATATGTCCAGCAGCTTTGATCTTAACGTGAACCATATTGCCTTGTAGGTAGCTTAATGGAATCTCGCTGCGTTCAATGATCGCGACATTATCGCTGCATGCGCCAGCTTCAATCGCCAGTTGCTTTGATTGCGCTTCCAAGCCCTTTAAGGTCTCTTCACGTGATGCTGGGTCAATCGGTACGATCTTATCGAATTGACCTGATATTTCACCCAACGCAACACCAATCGCATTAGCCACTTCAAAGTGCTCAGGACGAACCACTTGGCTCACACCTTCAAAATGATCTGGGAATAGGGCACTACCACCACCAACCATGATTACGGGTACACTCGCCGCAGAGGTCTTCATCTTATCGATGCCTTCTTCAACATCCGTGACCATTTGTTGATAAATCTTGCTTGCTTGTTCGGCTGAAACACCAATCTCATCACTCAGTTGATGTTCTGCCTGCCACTGCATTTGTCCTGTTTTGAGTGCAATATCGGTGAGCGTAAGTTCATCACCACCAAAGCTACGCGCCGTTTGCGTCAAGGTATGGCCAACACTTTCTGGGCCTAGCTCTATACGCTGCTGTTCAAAGCGAACCTTGGTACCACCACCAATGGCTAACGCCAAAATATCAGGCATACGGAAGTTGGTTCTCACTTCACCGATTTCTACTGCTAAGCTCGATTCTCTTGGGTAGCCGTGAGTCAGTACGCCGATATCAGACGTAGTGCCGCCCACATCGACCACAATCGCGTCTTTTAACTTAGTTAAGTGACTCGCTCCACGAATCGAGTTTGTTGGCCCACAAGCCACGGTAAGAATCGGGTACATCAATGCGAACTGCTGTGACATCAGTGTTCCGTCGTTCTGACCGAAATAAGGCGTGGTGTGGATTTCATGATTGATGAGTGCACTGCAAAAGCCGTCAACGAATCGTTTTGCTGTCCCTTGCAGAGCCGCATTGAGGATAGTGGCGTTCTCACGCTCTAAAAGCCCTAAGCTGCCCACTTTATGGGATAACGAAAGGTTCACCTCCGGAAGTTCTTGTTGAATCCACTCTGCGGCTTGAAGCTCTTGGTCACCATTGACAGGAGAGAACACACCGCAGATAGCGATTGAATCCACGTGGCCTTTCATTTTTTGGCAAAGCTCGCGGATCTCAGATTCTTGAATGTCGGCAATCAACTGGCCGTCGTATTCATAGCCGCCGTGTGCTTGGTAGAAGTGCTGACCAAGCAGGTTTTGCCACGCTTCACTCCAACCACAAAGGGGCGGGACGCTATCACCACTGGGAAGCGCTAAGCGAATCATGCCGACTCTGTCTAAGCCTTTTCGTTCAACGATTGCGTTGGTGCATTGAGTCGTGCCAAGCATCGCGTGTTTCACTTGCTGACCATCAATGTTTGCTTGGTTTAATAGCGCAGAAATCGCGTTGTCGATCCCTGTTGAAACATCATGTGTGGTTGCGGTTTTTACTTTGGCAATCACATTTAAGTCTGCGTCGAGCAGCACACCGTCGGTATTGGTGCCACCTACGTCAATGCCCAAACGGCAGTAATCAAGCGTAATGTTTGTCATGCGACTACCTCTTCAATGCAGACTTTAGTTGTTCAATGGTTTGATACTCGACGGTGTAGCCAAAGTAACCCGGGCCCGCGACTTCAATACCTTTGTCAGTGCGCCATTTGGGGTCGCAAGGGTAAGCGATAAGGTCGATGCGCTGCCCGTAACGAAGTTGTTCGGTTGTGATTGGCTTACCCGTTTCATGATCCAAGATCGAAATAAGATCCGGTGTTGATGCCAGCAGGTTATCTTGACTCATGTCTGCGCGGCTTGTACCTTTGTGCGCGAGAAGTAATTCGTTTTGGAACTGCACAAACACGTTATCGACGCCGGTATCTTCAAACTGAGCCAGCTTTTCAATCACGACACCACCTGTTGCAAAACCACCATCGGTTTCACGTTGAATATCAACAATCTTGCCACTGATGATGGTATGGCCGCCGACAATGTCTAATACGGCCTGTGTGCCACTTTTATTGTTGTCGTTCGCCAGTCTAATCGCTTCACCAATCTTCATTGCTTGGGTCAGTGTCGCAGGCAGTGCACTGCGTTTTAGGTTCTTACCGTTCATTGGGTAATCGCACATTGCTGCAGAGCCACCCATCTGTTCGGTAATCGGCCTCGCAAACTTTTCAGACCAAATACCGTCAATCGGATAAAGCGTGACGACATTGCCACGCTCATCGGCCAATGTGTTCGGTGCCGAAGGGAGACCATCAAGAAAGAAGGTCACCATCTGAGCTTCTGGGAACGCACGTCCCATCGCATCACAATCGATCACAGGAATGTTCTTTTGTGCTGCAACGAGAATTGGAATCAATGAATTGAAGCCGCCTACTTCGATAGGAAACGTTGCCGCTACTTCAGTGCCGAGCGCTTTTTCCATCGCTTCGAAAGCAATCAACATTTGATCTTTCGAATTGAGTTTCTCTACTGCGACTGTTGGTGCGCCAATCATTGAAGAGGGCACTGTCATCCAATCGTCTTGCACGTCTTCTAAAGGAATCATACGTACAGGGTGCTTTGCCGTTGCAATGGCTACTTTCGCCATCAAGGCACCGCTGTATGGGTCACCGCCGCCGCCAGTACCTAATACCGTCGCACCCAGCGCGATATCATCAATCATTTGTTCAGTAATAATCACAACTACTATTCCTTATCACTTGAAGGAGAAAGCTTCATTAGGGCGAGGTAAATCACACCAGCGGCAAGAATGCCGTCTAACGCCGAGATGCTGGTGAACGAAAACAGGTTGAAAAACTCTGGTGCAGTACAAGCGCTGAATGCAGTACCAAATGCCCAAGAAGCCAAGCCTTTAAACATCCAAGCTGGAACTTGTTGGATGTTCTCAAAGCTCATTTTTGTCGAATCTAAAACATAATATTGAACGATGTAGACACCCGCAGCAGGCGCAATGGTTACGCTGAGTAGCATTAAGAAGTCGGTAAACTTGTTCACCATGCCGAGTTGAGCGATACCAATGCCGACGATGGTCATGATCACAACCAGAACAGGGCGCGGAATCTTAGGTAGAACCATCGACATGCATAAGCCGCCAGAGGTTAGGTTGCTACTGTTGGTGGTCCATTGTGCGAATACCAGTACTATAATGGCCGCCATGCCTAAACCTAGGGTGAAGAAGACTTCGACTAGGTCGTCGGTGCCGGTCATTTTGGTCAAGATCAATGCGATAAGAATGATGGCACTGTTGCCGACGAGGAAACCGATACCCGCTCCTAAAATCGCATCACGGCGTGTTTTGGCGTAGCGAGCAATATCAGGTGCAGCAACCGCAGCTAGAATCCAGATAGACATAACAAAAGAGATGGCTTGGCCAAGCGTCAAAGGATCTTCAATCGATGGCGCTGCGCCACCTTGATAATCAGCAGCCATAAACAAACCGATGGTAATCAACGTCACCATCAATGGAACAGAATAGGTACTGAGTTTGCCTAAAGCACGAACGCCATAGATAGCCGTCATCATCATTAACACACTGCCGCCAATAAGAGCGGTGAGGTGTGAAATTATGATGTCGTATTTCGCCAGTGCATCGACCATGATGAAAGCGAAGAAATCAGCCTGGAATGCGAACCAGCCGACTAATGAGATGCCGTTGATGAAGCCAAGAATTTTACCGCCGTTACGGCCAAATACCGCGCTGCTCACCAGCGGGGTAGACACGCCAGCTTGAAAGCCAATGTTGGCACACAGCATCGCGATGATCGCCAATAAGCCTGAACCAATAAACGTGGCAAGCAGTGCGTCTTCAAAACCAATACCGCTGCTTAGAATCGAGCCGAGAAACAGTCCCGAAATGTCGATGCCGATTGCCAACCAAATAAGGCTGATGACCCACCAAGATCGTTTGGCCTTCTCGGGAACGGGTTCCAACTCGAAGTCATCTATCTTTTTGTGGCTGTGTGTTGCTTCGGGTTTATTCACGTAAGCTTCTGCCGCCATAGTGCCATCCATGCATTGTTATTCCATAAGTGTGAATAAAGCATACTGATGTATTTATTGTTAATAAATGAATATAATCAGATGTAAACATAACAAAAAACAAATGTGAGTGGCAAAGTGAATCCAAACAATAAGTTAGATAAAAGAGACCTACGTAGATTAGAGCTTTTTTGTGAAATTGTTGAGCAAGGAGGCATCAATCAGGCGGTAGCAAGCACTGGGATTAGTCAACCAGTGCTGAGTAATCAGCTTATTGCCTTGGAAAAAAGCTTAGAATTAACATTATGCCAACGTGGTCGACGTGGTTTTAAGCTGACTCATGAAGGTGAGCAAGTGTATAAATATGCGAACCAACTAAAATCGACCTTAACCGACTTCGCTTATAAGTTACGAGGTGTACAGACGGAACTCTCTGGGCATGTGCGAATTGGATGTTTGGATAACACCGTCACTTTGCCTTATAACCCACTTCCCAAAGCGATCGAGACGTTTTACCAACGCAGTAACAGTGTAGAGGTGAGTGTTGATGTCGGGGATTTCACCCAGTTGAATGAGAAGTTAGCAAAGAGCCAGATTGATATGATGATAGTGGTTCTAGGGTCACATCAAAAATCAGCGTTTCAACATAAATACCCACTGTTTGAAGAGCACAGTTATCTGTATGCGCGTAAGGATCTGGCTGAGAAGATCATGGACAAGGATTTCTCATTGGATGGCTGTCGTATCAACATGGGCGGCTATGCCAAAGATGAGATGTTCCGATTACTGAATATTGAGCAGTACGATTCCGTAAAGCCTTTTGATGGCTGGCATGTCGAGTCGGGTGTAATTTTAACCTTGGCGGGCACACACCTGAGTTTTTTACCGTCTCATTTAATCGACCGTGGCCATTATGACCAAGCCTTGATTCCGCTTCAGCCCGAGAAGTGGAGCCTTAAGAGTCAGTTTTATGTGGTGTTGAAGCAACCTGTAGATTCCCTTTCCCCCGCCGCGCGTGTGTTTTTTGATGAGCTACACCAACCGGAAGCATCGGATTCAATATAGAGAACTCGTCGCTTCTCAATAGCACTTAAGATACTTTCTCATATACAAAAAATCCTCTACCAAGACAGAGGATTTTTGCTTTTATGCTTTATGAGTGAAAACTAACGGTTCTCGAAGCGGTTGTAATCCAACAATCCGAACTCGATCGGTTGGTCTTGTTGATACCAACGATGCACGCGATCACTGAATGGCCAGAACTCGCTAGAACTGCGTCGTACCGCAAACTTATCTAGCAGCGCCACGTAGTCTTCTTCTGTGCTTAAGTTTTGCAGCGTTTTAACCAGAGTAGGAATCTCGCTCTCGGTTAATGATAGGTAAGCCGCAGGGTAGCTACCGACAACGCCTCGTACGAGGGTAAGGTCATCATTGGCGTAATCACGGTTACCTTCTTCATTAAACAAGCTAGAAATGTTGCTGTGCGCGTTATTGTGAATCATGGTGAACAGTTGCTCTTCGCCGTTTTCGCCTTCAATCATGATCATCACTAATTGAGGCACATGACGCAGGCCTTCGCCCTTTATCAAATTCACTTGGTTAAGCAGTGCTTCATTCTTCCTACCAAAACCTGTTTCAACAATCTCAAAGCGATTATCGAGAACAGGTGCGAGCTTATCTTTGATCATATCAAGCAGTTCGTGTTTCGGATCCGCCGTTTTGTAAACCACGCTGGTCGGCTGATCAAAAGGTGCAATGTTTCGCTGCAAATAGTCACTCAGTTGTGCGCTTTGGTTCTGGTACCAACTAGAGTGTTCAATGTGACGAACGTCTTTAGGAAGAAGGCTTAAGAAGTTACTCTCACCTTCAAGACGCAAGAAGTCCATGAACATGCGTGTAATCAGCTGGTGGCCAAAGTTGCCGTAAACATCGAAGCCTGCAACGAGAAGATAATGAATACGCTCTAGAAGAGCATAATCAAGAATCCACGCAGTCTTAGGTTGCGTGCCAACTAACCCTTGTACAACAGAGGCGCTATCGAAGTGCCTAAAGACGGTGAGAGCAGCATTCGGGTTGATGCCATCGCCATCCCAAATGATGCCAGTGTCTAGGTGGACGCCACTCTCGAACCATTGGTTAGTGAAGTCTGATTTCGCGTTTAGGTATTGCGCTTGTTGCTTTGCGTATCTTACCCAGTTGGTCACAGGTACGGTGTTACTTTTTAGTTCGCTAGGCAGCTTTAAGTTTTTCTTTTGACTTGCGTAGAAGGCGTTGATTTCCGGAACATCGGCTTTCTCTGGGTCGATGAAGAAAACCCAAAAACGGTCGTTAATTACGTTCAAGGCAAGTTGACCACGACACACAGGTCCTTTGATGTAGGCCATGATGGTGTTTTGCGCGTTATCTAACATGAAGTTGAAGCGCGAGTTTACTGGCAGCGCTTCAAATGATGTCATTGGGTTTGCTGAAACATCGATGTCGTAACTAGGTAGTTGTTTTACTTCGTAATTTACGTCGACAAACCAGGTATTCCACTTTTGTAGACGCTCTTTATTAAGTGCGAAAGGCATGTGCGTTTTGTCGACGATAGTGCCTTGTTCTGGAATCAGACGGTAGTAAACACTGTCTACTTTTGGATCGTCATAAGGGCGACGAGTCGTGATGCGTTGTACCGCTTCACCTGGTGGTGTTGCAGAGCGAACAACAGTAAAGAAACGCGTTGGTTGAGCTAAATCAGAAAAATAGACATGAGATAAAAACAGGTGCTCGTAGATGTAACGTGCTGAAAGTTGACTCTTATTGTCACTCTTGTTTAAAAAGCTTTCGTAGACATTAACGAGCTCTTGTTCTGCATCAGTCAATGGAATGTGGTCGTTCATTAACGCGCCATTTTCCAACCAACTCATTAAAGTCGCGTATTCGGTTTTGTCTAAGTTTGGCATCCCATAAGGCATTCCCCAAGTTGGGTAATCTCTCTCGTATTGAGCGTATTCTTCAATGGTTGGGCACTGTTGGTCGCGATCGATTGAAAAGTCGAAACCTTCAAGCTGGGTTTGATCGGGCAGAGGGTGATTCTCTTTCTGGATCAACATACGAGAAACAAGACCAGCATCGAGGTTAGCCGTTGAGTTTTGCATGCGCTCATTGAGGACAGGATGAAAATCCGCATCGCGCCACTCTTGCGTGGTTAAAGCATCTTCAAACAAGCGAGTAGGGGCTGATGCCGTTAAGCGGGTGCCTTGATAAACGAGTGCCTTGCTCGCGCCTCGGTCTATACCTTCCACTGAAGACATTTTGAGTTGGCAAGGGGCGTCATAACAAGCGTGACAAACCACGCATCGGTTATCAATGATGGGCTTTACTTCGTCAATGAAGTGCTGCGCTTGAGCTGAAAGAATAGGTGCTTGGCGATCGCGTACTTGTTGTTCACCAAACAGTTCGTCGAAGTTTAAACCCGCGTAGACGGCACAACCTGAGAAGACGCTAACAAAAGCTAAAATGAAGAGTTTTTTCAAATTCATACGTATTTAAATATTAGGCATTTTCTATAATTATATCGAAAATGATTGAAAATGCTCATGTTCTAACAATTTTGTAGACAAGATCTTGATGGGACGAGTGACTTGTCGATGCGCGTTACTCGCTTGTGATCAGAAATTGGAGTTTAGACTTAGCTAGATTTAAGTCCCAAGAGCTAAAAGCTAGCAGTTAAGAGTTAAGAGTTAAGAGCTAAGACTCATTGATTGACGTAACAAACAGAGAAGGGGACAGACAATCGCTCAAACTCTTTGATCCAGCGCCACTGGTTGTCTTGCAGTTTATCGCCAGGGCCTTTGACTTCAATCCAATGAAACTCATCGCCCTTGAACGCAATCAAATCCGGCATCCCAGTTCTAAATAGCTTTAAGTCACTCAATATCACTTTGAAGAGGTCTACAACCAAGGCATTTGGAATTGAAGCCATGCCGTGTTCGATGAGTGCTTTAGGAAAATAATTCCAATGAACAAAGGGGTTCGCGATACCTTGCTTTTCATCGTAAGTATCAAGAAAATGGTTCAGCCCATGTTTGGATATCGTTTGAAACACGGCTTCAATCTGTTCGGCTCGCTTGTCTACGAAATCTGAATGGTACAGATCCAATGGTCGATGTTGGTAACGATTGATAAAGGCGCCTTCAACGTCTGCGAAAATGACATCCCAGAAAGCCAAACCAAACAAGCCACACAGAAAACTGTTTTCTGAAAAGTAGACGTCCCAACCTTGGTTCTCAAAATGCTGCTTTACCGCAAGCTCGACTCGAGTTTGGCTGAGGTCTAATTCCAGTTTTAACTCTTTGCAGCTCGGCTTTATGGTTCGTGAAACTTTGTGCCCCTGTTTCCGTAGCAGTCGGTCTTCAAGCTTAATAGCGATTTCCAACTCTGACACATCCGATGGAGTAGCTTTCATTTGCGTGACAATGTCACACATTAAGTCTAGCGTACCTTGCTTATCATAGATGCGTGCAAGTCGTTCTCTGCTCGGAGGAAGTGTAGATTGTCTGAACCAAAAGATAGCTTGGTCGTTTAGATTAAGCCTTTCAAGATCGCGAGCAATATCATTGATCAAACGCGATCGTTTTCTGGCAATACTTCTGTGTTCTGATTCTTCAGGAATCGCATTTAAAAGCAGTTCCAGAAACTCGCCATCTTTGCGGTCACCTTCTGAATACAAGCGTTGAATATCGCGCATCTGGATTAATTGATTGAGCTGATCCCTAGAGGTGAAGAAGCGGCGTTGCTTGCTTAATGGGTAGTTCTCAAAGGTGTTTAGCCCAAGGTCGCTTAACACTAACTGACTTAAGTCTTGATAGGTGTTGGCAAAGAACAGCAACAGTAATACATCAATCACTTGAGATTCGATGACGTAAATACAGTCGAAAGAGAGGTTTTGAAATTGATCAAAAGGTTGCTGATCAAGCCGTAACAACAGCTCGTCTTTCTTGGCATTTCTATGGCTCTTAAGGGCGGGGAATACACTCAACAGCTCTGGTTTGGTGAGCAAGTGAAACCCGAGCTCGACCTCACTAATGGCGAGGTCATGCTGTTCTTCGGGATGACTCAACCCAATGAAGCCTGAGCTGTTTAGCTCTTGCAGTACGGTCTTTAGATCTGGGATCTCAACATAGTTGAGTTTATCGCTGCGAAACCAACGGCCTTTACGAGAAAGCAAACGGACCATTAGGCATTGGCTTGAAACAGAAAGACGTTTGTATGCGGACAACCAACGACATTCATCATCACTCAGAAGATCGGGGTAGAGCGTTTGAGCGTGTTCAACCAGTCGATTGAAGTTGTCGAGATAATAAGTGGGGGAGAGCTGAAGAGTGGTTTCGGTCGTCAATGGAGAAGTCGCTTGATACAAAAAGAGCCTAACCCTAAGGTTAAGCTCTTCAGTAACAAATTCAATCTTTTCTGTTGATTAAGCTTGTGATGCTTTTAGTTCAGCAACTTTAGCTTCAGAGATTGGTTTAGTGATGATTGCTAGAACAATACACACTGCCATCATAACTGCAGAGATTGTGTAAGCTAGGCCGTAACCTTCGCCGTTTGACATTGAGAAGCCAACAACTGCTGCACCGATAGCGCCGCCGATACCCCATGCCGTGTAAAGCACGCCGTAGTTAGTACCGTAGTTTTTCAGGCCGTAGAACTCAGCAGTTAGTGTTGGGAATACTGCTAGAAGCGTACCGTAACCAACCGCTGCGATAGCCGTACCAATGATTAGCGTGAATTCAGAGTTGAACGTAGCGAATAGAGCCATGTTCGCGCCTTGAAGGATGAACGCTAGAAGTAGAGTACGTACGCCACCGATTTTATCTGCAAGCATACCCGCAGCAACACGGCCGCCTGAGTTGAATACTGCAAGGATAGACGCTAGGTAAACTGCGTTTGGCAGGTTAGCTTGAACGCTAGCAATTGTAGTGATGTTACCGATGATCATTAGACCAACAGATGCAGCGAATGCGTACATGATCCATAGAGAGTAGAACTGAGGAGTCTTCAGCATTACTTTCCAAGTTAGGTCTTCAGTCTTCTTAACCGCTTTAGGAGCTTGGCCTGCTTTTACTTTAGGCTCAGCTGGCGTGTAATCCGCTGGTGGGTTGTTGATTGTTGCTGCTAGAGGTACTGCGATTGCAAGTACACCAACACCAAGAATCATAAAGCTAGTTTGGATACCCATGCTGTCGATTAGCGCAGAAGTTACTGGTGCTAGGTAAATAGCCGCAAGACCGAAGCCTGCTGCGATAAGACCGTTAACCATACCTTTCTTAGAAGAGTGGAACCACTTCATTGCTGATGGAGACAGACATGCGTAACCGAAGCCGATACCTGCACCTGTTATAATACCGAACGTGATGTTCAGCATCATAGGCGTTGTAGCGAAACCAGAAGCAATCATACCTAGGCCTGTAAGCGCTGTACCTAGGATAAGGATCTTACGTGGACCCATACGGTCTTGTAGGATGCCCGCAACAAGAAGACAAACAGAGAATGTGATAGTTGCAATAGCGTAAGGTGAAGATGCTTCAGCAGCACTCCAACCAGCTTCAGTTACTAGCGCTTTGTTAAATACACTCCAAGCATACAGGATGCCAAGACAAAGGTTGATACAGAAGCCTGCTAGCAGGATACGTGTTGCTTTATCAATCTTGCTCATTTTTATTCTCAGTTTTGTCATCGGTTAGTGGAGAGCCACTTAACTAAAGACGGGTTATTGTGATTGTTTCTTCAAAATTAGTTTGCGTTTATCAACAGATAGCGCAAAAGAGCGCGGATTATAACCAATTAAAATGTGATTGGAATCTCTTTTTCCATTTTTGGTAAATTAAATTCAATTTGTTAATAAGTTGTTTTTCATTGGTTTTTGAAATGTTTTTAACACCTCTCTATTTTGTTCTTTTTCGCTCTGTCTTCTTATTATTTCAGGGATTTTGAGGTGATGGTTTTTGAATAGACGCGTATTGCGTGCGGATATCACAGAGTTACAAATAATTTTAATTAATTTCCAAGGTTAAATTTGTGTAACAAAATAAATCGTAACAGCGCTTTGTTCATATGAGACAAGGAGTAACGGAGTTTTATTAAAAACAGAATGTTAAGCAATTGTTAAGGGTGATTTTTGTTAGTACTTTTGCTTACATTTTGTTCGATTGGAGGGGTTGTGTTGTCCGTAAAAAGTGGGAAAATAGCATGCAAACTGAGATTCCAAATTTGAAAGGATGCGTTTCCAACTTATGGTGAGGCGAGTATTATGAAACTGTTTTTAATTTTATTGATGTCAATTTCTGGTGGTGTAGCGGCAGCTGACCATATTCACTCTTTCCTATTCGGCTTCTATGTTGCGGCTCTAGCAGTTGGTAGTTGCTACTGGCTTGCATTCCGCAGTACGCGTTTCCCACAGTTGGCATTAGTGCTATTGATGTGTGGCTTTTTTGCGAAAATTGCAGTGACTGTTATCGGTGTTTCTTGGGGTATCTCGAACGATATCATTCAATCGCCGTTCATTTTCTCATTGTCATACCTGTTCTTCTTAGTGGTTGTGTCTTACGTTTGGTTTGCATACCGCGATAAATTGACGCTAAAACAACGCGCTAAGAAGGTAGAAGAGTCTCGCAAGCAAGCGGCAGCATAATTCGATTTGATTCTTAAAAAGCCTTCTTCGGAAGGCTTTTTTGATCCTGCCTACCTGAACTCTATTATTTGGTTATGACGGCAGATAAAAGAAACCCCAGTATGGTGACATACTGGGGTTACTTGTTATGTATCTATTATCTAGCAGTTACCATCTACCAAAGACTACTCTGAAGGTGTGTTATTTCTTCATCATCTTAGCGAGATCGGCGAACGGGTTGTGTGTCGCTGACTGATGATCATCTAAACTCGCTTTTGCATCCACACCATAACGCTCATGGTCAGTGTATTTTGAATGCTCATGATCGTGACAGTACAGGCACAGTAGCTCCCAGTTGCTGCCATCTTCAGGGTTGTTTGTATGGTCGTGATCCACGTGGTGAACGGTAAGCTCTCGGAGGTTTGAGTAAACAAATTCGCGCGCACATTTACCACAAACCCAAGGGTACAGTTTTAGTGCTTTTTCGCGGTAGCCTTTCTCTTGGCGAGCATACGCTGCACTCGAACCTGTGAAATCAGAAGACATTGCCAAATCCTTATCAATTGTAATATCCCGATTTTATCACAGCTTTCTTGAAGCTGTCGGTATGTCGTTCGTAAAATCATTGCTAAATGATGCAGTGGACTTATCGATATTAGATTGAAGTTTGAATACAGACTTACCTTCTACACACTAACGCTTAAGCGGGTTATGTCTTTCTGGAATAAGCCATGCTTAACAGTTTGAAAATAAATCGTATTCAGGGGTTTTAACCGCAGGCATGTGACCTAATATCAGTTTGTGAGACCCTATATTAATAAGGAAATATCATGTCAGAACAATACACTCCGCCAAAAGTTTGGGTTAACGATACTGCTGGTGGTAACAAGTGGGCAAACATCAATAGTCCTGAATCTGGAGCTCGCTTTGATAAAGAGCTTCCTGTTGGTGACCATGCTTTTCAATTGTATTCTCTTGGCACACCTAACGGTCAAAAAGTCACTATCTTGCTGGAAGAGTTGTTAGCGGCGGGTGTTAAAGAAGCTGAATATGATGCGTACTTGATCAACATTGGTGAGGCTGATCAGTTCTCTTCTGGCTTTGTTGGCGTGAATCCAAACTCCAAAATACCAGCACTTGTCGACAAGTCTGGTGACGAAGACGTGAATGTATTCGAATCGGCATCTATCTTGATGCATCTAGCAGAAAAATTTGGTCACTTCTTACCAAAAAAAGGGGCAGCAAGAACACAAACCATTAACTGGTTGTTCTGGGCACAAGGTTCTGCGCCATTCCTAGGTGGTGGTTTTGGTCACTTCTACGCTTACGCGGATGAAAAGCAAGAGTACCCAATTAACCGCTTCGCAATGGAAGCTAAGCGTCAACTAGATGTGTTAGACAAACAGCTCGCAAATAACACATTTGTGGCGGGTGACGAGTTAAGCATCGCTGATATCGCGATTTGGCCTTGGTACGGTAACTTAGTACTTGGCAAAATTTACGACGCAGCCGAATTTCTACAAGTTGAGTCTTACACCAACGTTGTGCGCTGGGCGAAGCAGCTAGAAGCGCGTGAAGGTTTCCAACGCGGCCGAGTGGTTAATCGTTCATTTGGCGAAGAGTGGGAGCAAGTACCAGAGCGCCATTCTGCAGAAGACATTGACCGAGTTTTAAAGCTTAAGCCTTAGTTCTTTTTTGAACGTGTTTTTGGCAGATATACCCTATCGGTCTTAATGTTAATGGCTAATTGAAACGCCATATCTCAATCGAGATATGGCGTTTTTCCGTTTTAAGGTAGGGAGAGGTTTTGTAATTGGAATGAGAGTCTCAATTATCATTTTGTTTTTCTTATTCAATCGCTTATGAGTAATGGTCTTTGTGGTTAAGACAAAAAACAATAGTCATCGAGGTGGAGTAAATCTATAAGATAACGGTCCACTTTAAATTACGACTAACTTCGCTCAATGAAAAAAAACTTAATTGCGTTGGCTATCATATCCACGGCTCTTTCCGGGTGTAATCACGATTCACTAAGCTATAGTGACGGCCCTGATACGGTTCCTCCAACAGATATTGTACCACCAACGGACATTCTTCCTCCGACAGATATTGTTCCACCAACGGATATTCTTCCGCCAACAGATATTATCCCCCCAACAACTTACATAGGTTCACTGTTGTCGAGTGGGGCGTTTGTGTCTGGAGATGTGTACTGTGACGGCATTCATCTTGAAAACGGAACGTTCAGTGTTAAACAAGGCGTGAGTTTTAGTTGTACCTTGGGTCACCTTACTTTAGGTGATTTCACTGCTCCTTTCCCTGAAGTTACAGAAAGCACGATTTCAAATGATGCGCTTCATGCGGCATTTGAGTTGACAGAATTACATGGAGACAACGTTACTAAGGTACTCGAATCAATTGATGTTTGTGAGACTGAAAGTGCTATCTGTTTAAAAGAACTGGATGCTTTTGATATTGAAGGTGTGTTCTCGCAACTTGATGATCAAGATGCTGTCGATGCGTACTTTTCATCGAAAGAAGAAGAGTCTACAGATGAAGTAGGTAAGGCTCCTAGTTCACACGTAGACACAACAGTTGTTCCTGCGGTTGACCCTAATGCGGACAATAACCTTAACGCTGGTTTTGTTTCTGCAGACGCAGAGTCTACCTATGCTTATAAGCCAAGTGTTGAAGGTAAGGTGTTAACTCGCAGTAAGCTTACAGACGCTAATGGTAAAGCGATTTCTGGGATCAGTTTCTTTTCGGCTAACGCGACGGGCGTGACGGATGAAGAGGGAATCTTTGAGTACCTGTGGGGCGACAGAATCGTTTTTGGTATTGATACGTTTGAGTTTGGCTCCATTACGGGTAATCAGATTGCTTATAAATTGTCTGATGTGACCAATAATGTGGTTGAGAAAGCGAATATCCAGTCATTACTAGAGCGCTACGCGCTTGATCATGTAAGTCATTATGAGATATCTGAAGAAGTCCAAGGTACCTTTTCAAAGTACCCTAACGTTATAAATGAACTGATCAACCTAACTCTGCCAAATGGGGGATTAATAGAGGGTACAGACTTTGAACTTCCTAATGAGTTTGTTGGTCAGTTTAGCCAAGGGTTAACGGCAGTAATCGATGAGCAGCTGCGCCAAACGCCTCAGTTTATGGATTATGTTCGTCAACCTGCCGTTTTATCAATGGATTCTGGTCAGTATGTTACGGAGTCTCTGCAGCAAATCTTCCACAACGTCACCACATTCCATGTTTTCAATGACAATGGTAGTTTTTACGGTGCGACGGGGTATACCCGTGGTATGCGAGCTCTGAACATATCGAACAGAGCATTCCCTGTGATGATGCCAAGAACTGATAAAAACCGTCAGCTTTATTTTGGTGAGAAGCAGGCTTGGACTCGTGAAGGCAAACCTTACATCGCACAACACCCAAGTATCTCGATGCCTCCGATTCCTTTAGTCTCTGAAGACAACGCGACTTATGGTTTCCCATTCGTTACTGCAGGCGAGATAGGCAAAGGTAAGGTCGTGTTCATGGGCAATGGCTTATATCCAAGTATTCTGTCATGCCCAGAGAATTATTGGGCTAATCGCACATTACATATCGACAGCAACAAACAACAGTGCACTGTTTCGAAGTTTGAAAACCTACTACATGATGACCAAGGCAGCATGAGGTTGTTTTTCTCGAACTTGTTTGAGTGGTTCAATAATGGTTTGCCTATTGCTGGGATGAATGCAGTGACCAATATTGACCAAGCCTATTCGGCTTATCACCACTCCACAATGGGTAAGCAGTACACGTTTTTTGTTAGTCCTCAGTATGGTTTTGCGTCAGTAGAAAAGCGTGGTTCAGGTGACTTTGATGATTTGGATGCGAGTAATACGCCGATTTTGATCCTTCAGGCATATCCCCCTAAGTTGGTTCAAGATGGCATGACTAACCAGTTTGTTGCTGACTTGGATAACCCGAACTTAAACCAAGACGATATTACGGCTCTTATTAACTATGTTAATGACGGTGGCAATATCTTGTTTATGGATGCGATTCAAACGACTAATCCTGAACCTGTTGGACGCTTGGCAGATGCCGTAGGTGTATCTCTTGGTGGTGAAAACGTTACCCCGACAAACCAAGCTTTCTGCGGTAGCTCTTATTACTGCCAAGCACCTTATCCTAATCTTCACGTGAAGAGTCAAAAGGAAATGGTGGTTCTTGAGCGTTTTCAAGATAACCAAGGAGAGCCTCCATTCACGGTAAATCAAGATGGTACGGTTGAGTGGATCAAAGATGAGTCCAAGATTAAGTTTGAGATCCCGACTTATGAGGTTACTAAGTTAGACGCTGAAGGGAAGCCAGTGCTTGATGCGTCTGGTGTAACAGTAATGGAGAAAAAATCCGCACGTATCTTTGTTGAATCGGCAGAAGAGCGTGAAGCGGCGATCAAAGAACTGCAATCTGCATTTGTTGGAACTGATCTTTGTACAAACGATTATGAATATGAATTTAACTGTATTGAGACTCGTTCTGGAGACGGTGTTACTGTTCGTGGTGCTTATCATCGCGCAGACTTTGATCGCTATGAAGTAAGTGAAGCTGTTGTTGGTAGCATGGTTAAAGCGGCGAACTTGGGCACTAACTTTACGGCGCTTTATGAGCATGAAATTTACTATAGAACAAAAGGTACTCAAGGTAAGCGTCTGTCTAACAGCGAATTGAATCAAGCGTTTGATAACCTGTCTGTTTGGATGTGGAATGACAACGCATACCATTTTGAAACAGAAATACAAGATGAGTTGGGGTTCAAGCAGGCTGTTCAGTTCCTTAACTGTTATACCGAAGACTTACATCAAACAGACACAATGGATGCACAGTGTCCTGTTGACCTAAAAGCGTCGTTAGTCGCTAATGGAATGATTCATGGCGAAGGTGAGTTATCTGGGCAGTTGAATCCTAGCTATCCATTAAATTACATGGAGAAACCTCTGACTCGTATTATGTTGGGGCGCTCATTCTGGGATCATGAAATCGTTGTTGATACCACAATGTATCCGGGTCGAACTTCGGGGGCATCTTCGTCAAGTACGGTAATGGTTCAGACCAACGGTAAAGCGGTGACGTATTCGGCAGGAAACAATCAATCGACAGGTCTGTGGGCACCTCAATTACAAGAAGTAACCATTCAAGATGGCGTGGCAGCTACGATTACTGTGATGATCGCGGATGATCTTACAGGTAAGCCGAATCACGAAACGAGTTTGAAACGCCCTCCACGTATGCAAACCAGCTTTGACTACAATGGTTCGAGCTTAACTTTCAAGGTTCCGTATGGTGGCCTTATTTACATTCAACCGAAAGTAAAAGAGCTTGGTGAAGTCTCGTTTAGCATTGATGGCGCGTTAAAAGCGGCTTGGTGGAAAGAGGGACAGTGGATTAACACTATTCAATCGGCAGACGCACCAATTGCAGAAATCGATACGGGTTCATTTATTTACACTACACCAATCAGGAATCTAGAATCCGCTGATTTGAACCAATTCGCAACAGATATGAATCGATTCGCTGAAGCGGCAAGTGACTTCTACGGGCGTGATGAGAAACAAAGCACTGGTTTACACCGTAGGTTCACTTATCCAGAACTGAATGCGTTCCGCCATCGTTTTGTGAATGACGTGCAGATTTCGATTGGCGCTGCTCACTCTGGCTACCCAGTGATGAATTCAAGCTTTAACGCAAATCGGACATACATTCCAACCAACCCTGTGAACGATTGGTTGTTGTGGCATGAAGTTGGTCACAACTTAGCATCAGCTCCTTTCCTTGCGGCTGGTAGTACAGAAGTGACCAATAACCTTCTTGCGTTGTATATGCAGGAGTTAGAGGGGCGCAATGCAAACCCTGAAATGGATCGTATTAAATCGGATATTAAGAAAGCACCTAAATGGCTAGAGCTTAATAATGAACATGCGTGGTCACATGGTGATGCAGGTTTACGATTAGTTATGTTTGGTCAGCTAAAAATCTGGGCAAAATCGAACTTTGCAATTGATGATTGGTATACACGCGGCGCAAGCCAATCTGATGTGTATGGTGAAGATGAAGGCTGGAACATGTTCAAACTTATGCACCGTAAAGCTCGAGGTGATAGAGAAGGCGACTCGAATACGAACTATTGTAGTGCTAGCGATACTGGGCTTTCTGGTGGAGACCTAATGATGGTGTGCGCTTCTTATGTTTCAAACTATGACTTAAGTGACTTCTTTGAAGTTTGGAACGTGGGCGAAACGTCCATGACTAATGCTGATGGCACGAAGTCTTATAGTGGCGGAATTAGCTCTAAAGGTCTTAGTGCGGTTGAACAATTAAAACTAGAGAAACCAAACAACAGTCCTTTGAATGTTGATTCAATTTACTAACGCTAATTATTGCTAAAGCATTTTATAGCTTAAAAACAAACGCCACACTGAAACTACGTGTGGCGTTTTTGTTGGAATGCTCTAGAAATTTCAGCTAGATCAGTCTTCTACATGATGTTTAATACTTCGGCTGCCATTGGTTGACTGTCCTTGCTAGAGAAAGCAGGTTAAACTGTTCGCATCATAATTCTAAAGGATGGTGCCATGTACCACGGTCATATCTATTTCCCTCTGCGATTTGCAGAGCAAGCAGAAACACTGCGTCAGAAAATTTTAGCGGAACGTAAAGATGTATTAGAGGTTTTCCCATTAATACAGCGTTTGGTTGGTCCACATAAGATGCCAATGTTTGAGATTCACTTTGCGAACAAAGAGTCGGGCATTGTTGAATGGCTTGAGCAAGAACGCGGTGATATGTCGGTGCTTATTCACCCCGTAACTGGCGGTGAAGAAACTTTGGATCACACAGTACGAGCGATCTGGCTTGGTCGTGAATTGGGTGTCTTTGAAGAAACGCTTACTAGCTAATCAAATATACCAATATTGCACTTAACTCATTCCGACCGGAAAATACATGAACAATAAAAAGGCTCCTCAAATGAGGAGCCTTTGTTTTAAGAAGCCGTTTTACCAAGAAACCGGTTATCAAGAGCCTCTGGTTATCGGGCTGAACCGTTAACCAGATTCGGGGGATTAAGCCTCTGCTGTTGCCTTAGAATCGCTCATCTTTTTAAGAGCTGCGTAACCAAAACCTGTTACTGCCGTACCTGCTGCAATCGCCACTAGGTACATCAGTACTGGAGAGATAGCGCCAGGAATCAGTAGTACGAATAGACCGCCGTGTGGAGCCATTAGCTGTGCACCAAACATCATTGATAGAGCACCTGTTAGTGCACCACCTGCCATACAAGCTGGGATAACACGCATTGGATCTTTCGCTGCGAATGGGATTGCACCTTCAGAGATGAAACATAGGCCAAGAACGAATGATGCTTTACCTGCTTCACGCTCGCCTGCTTCAAACTTGTCTTTCACTAGGAAAGTCGCAAGGCCCATACCTAGAGCTGGAACCATACCTGCTGCCATGATTGCTGCCATTGGTGCGTAAGTTTGCGAAGCCAATAGACCAACACCGAATGTGTAAGCTGCTTTGTTTACTGGACCACCAAGGTCGAAACACATCATTGCGCCTAGAATCACACCCAGAAGAATCGCATTAGACGTTCCCATGTTGTTTAGGAAAGTTGTCATTGCGCTCATCACGCCAGAAACAGGGCCACCCACGATGTAAACCATCACAAGACCAGTGAACAAACTCGCGATAAACGGAATGATCAGGATTGGCTTGAGGGCTTCCATGGATTGTGGAAGTTGGACCTTGTCGGCAATGAATTTCGCTGCGTAACCGGCAATGAAACCTGCTGCGATACCACCTAGGAAACCTGCACCCGTTGAGCTAGCCAGCATACCGCCGATTAGACCTGGAGCTAGACCCGGACGGTCAGCAATTGAGAATGCAATGAAACCAGCAAGAACAGGAATCATCAGTGCGAATGCAGAACCACCACCGATAGTCATCAGTGCTGCAGCCAGTGTGCCTTCTTCTTTAAACGCTTCGATACCGAATACGAAAGAGAGTGCGATGATCAAACCGCCCGCAACCACTACTGGAAGCATGTGAGAAACACCTGTCATTAGGTGCTTGTATACGCCTTTCTTCTCGTCAGCAGGCGCTGAATTTGAAGATGCTGTGTGTTGGTATGGTTTAGCTTCTGCGAATGCTTTTTCCATCTCTTGCTTTGTTTTCTTCAAAGCAGGGCTTGTCGTTGTTTTGTATAGCGCTTTGCCGTTAAAACGATCCAGAGGAACGTCGATATCTGCTGCGATGATAACCAGATCAGCGTCTGCGATTTCTTGGTCTGTCAGTTGGTTTTTCGCACCTACAGAGCCGCGAGTTTCCACTTTGATTTGGTGACCTAGGCGTTTGCCTTCTGCTTCAAGCGCTTCAGCTGCCATAAAGGTGTGTGCAACACCCGTTGGGCAAGCGGTAATCGCTACGATTTTTTTGCTACCTGTAGCAGGTGACGTACCAGTCACTTCAACAGTGCTTTCAGCTTGAGAAGCGTCTAATACCGTTGCTTCTACTACCGCTTTCTCTAGGAATGCTTTTGCATCAGCTGTGCATTCAGAGATTGCCGCTTGGTACACTTTCTTACCAACAAAACGTGCTTTATCAACATTTTTGTTAGCTGCGATAACCACAACGTCGCTGCTGTCGATAGCGTCTTGCGATACAGTTGAGTCAGGTAACACGCTTGATTGACATTCAATAGCGGCGTTCCAACCCAGTGCTTTTGTCGCTTGCTCTAACAAGCCTGCTGCGATGATGCTGTTTGCTACGCCACTAGGGCAAGCTGTGATAATGGTAATATTCATAATAAACCTTTTGTCCTATTTGCTTGTGTCTAACTGGCTAGTTGGAGCACTAAGCGACTGTAATTGGATATTTTGTAGTACTGAATCCAGCTCTTGTTGGCTGGTGATGCCCACGCCTACCTGTGAAACTGCTAGAGCAGATAGGGCGGTTGCGAATTTAATAAGTTCTGGTTTTGGCATCTGTTGCATGTGACCCCAACATAGGCCAGCAACTAAGGTGTCGCCTGCACCTACTGTGCTTACTACTTGCATGCGCGGTGGTTGAGCATGTAACCATTCACCTTGGTTAAGCCACATCACGCCTTCAGCGCCAAGTGATACCACGATGTTCTCAATACCTTTTTCACTTAGGGCTTGGCCCGCGTGTTGGCATTGGTCACGAGTTGTCAGTTCGGCATTGAACAGCTGAGACAGCTCTTCATCGTTTGGTTTGATCAACCATGGTTGTGCATTGATACCGGCTTTAAGTGCGTCACGGCTGCTGTCGAAAAGAACCTTTTTGCCTAGGTCACGTAAGCGTTGTACCCAAGAAGCGCACAGCTCTGGTGATACGCCTTGCGGCAAGCTGCCAGCAATCACGAAATAATCGTGTGTTTCAGCCAGTTCTAGCAAGGTTTCTTCAAACGCTTTAATCGCGTCAGCATTAACAGGAACACCAGGGAAGTTGATGTCGCTTACTTGGCCAGAGTTCTCTACCAGTTTCACGTTGATGCGAGTTGCGCCATCAACACGGATGAAACGGTCTGTTGCGCTCATTTGTTCGAACAGTTGGCAGAAGGCCTCTTCGTTATTGCGACCAAGGAAACCTGTTACGGTCACTTTCGCGCCAAGCTCTGAAAGAATTTTTGCTACGTTTACGCCTTTGCCCGCTGCATGCAGAGAGCCTTTGTTTACTAGGCTAACTGAACCTACATTTAGTGCGTCGATAGCGCCTGTCAGGTCTAGAGCAGGGTTAAGCGTTACAGTAACGGCTTTGATTTGTTTATCAGACATATCGACTCCTTAACCTTCGCCAAGGCCTGAAGCGATAGCTTTACCAATCGATTCAAGTGCTTGTGCTGCGTCATCACCTTCAGCAACAAACTGAAGTTGGTGGCCGTGTTTAACGCCAAGTGCGATGACTTTCATCAAGCTCTTCGCGTTCACTTCTTTTCCGTCGCCATCTAGGTTTGAAACGCGGATTGTTGATTCGAATTTCTTCGCTTCAGCGACTAGCATTGCACCCGGACGAGCGTGTAGGCCGTGTGCGTTTTTGATTTTGAATACTGCGCAGTTGTCGTCGTCTTGAGAAGCTGTAGAAACCGCTTCACCTTTTAGAAGGCCAATTACTTGCGCTGCGTCAGCGGTTAACAGTTGTTGCTGTTTACCTTCGAAAACCATCTTGCTTAGGTTTGCTAGAATAGATTGGTGTGCGCTGTTGCAAGCTGCGAATGCTACCAATGCTTTCACTGGTGTGCCTTCGTATTCACAATGGTTCGCTGTTGAAACGAAAGATACGCCAGTGCGTGTTACGCCTTTATCGCTGCCCAACAACCACAGGCCTTGGCCTAGGTGAGTCGGTGTTTTTGTTACTAGGTCAGCAACGAATGCGTTGTCTGTGCAACCTGTGTTTTTAAGTAGGCCGCCCGCAACTGCAGACATTTGAATCATGTCGCTCGCAGGGAACAGTAGTTGAACCAAAGAAGCGTCTAGGTCGGCTTCTAGCTGAACTTCACCGTTAAGTAGGGCGATGATTTCGTCTTCTGATTTCGCTTGCTTTAATTTATCTTCAACACCGTCAGCCGCCAGAACTTTGGTCAGCTGCTTAAGAATGCCTAAGTGCTCGTCTGATTTAGCTGCAATACCAATCGCAACGTAAACACGGTTGCCGTCTGCCCAATCAATACCTTCAGGGAAGTGGTGTACTGCAACGCCTGTCTCTTTCACTAGGCCACGAGTATCCGTCGTTCCGTGAGGAATCGCGATGCCGTTACCTAGGAACGTAGAGTTCTGGTTTTCACGGTTCAGCATTCCTTCAACGTAACCAGAGTCAACTAAACCTTTAGCTGTCAGGTCGCCAGCAATGTTCTGGATTGCTTTGAATTTGTCTTCGGCAGTTTGGCCTAGAGTGATGTCAGATTTTGATAATTTAAGCATGGTGCCTCTTTAGCGTATCGCTTGAGAATTTGTGTATCGCTACGATTCAGTCTAGAGCAAGATTTATGGAGCTTGGCTCGTTGCTTAACTCTTTGTTTTACATTAGCTGAATCGGTTCAGTATTCAGTGTAAAAAAATTCAGCAAAGCCGATTTTGGTTTTCAAAATAGTTTTGCTGCGTGTCGTAATTCCAGTTTCGTTAACAACAAGAAGCTGAATCACGACAAATGACGCTCAATCCATTCAAAAGGATGATTGAAGTCACTTTTCAGATTTTGCTGAATCCTTTCAGCTTTTATACTGAATCGATTCAGCATATAATTCAACTAATCCAAGGATCAGAAGATTGGTTATATGATCCTACGCACAAAATACAGGTCACCCATATGACACTAGATGAGATTGCCAAACTAGCCGGTGTGTCGAAAACGACAGCCAGCTATGTTATTAATGGCAAGGCGCAGAAATACAGAATCAGTGAAAAGACTCAGCAGAAAGTAATGGCAGTCGTGGAAGAGTATAACTACCGACCAGACCATGCTGCTTCGTCGTTGCGCGCTGGTAATAGCCGTTCATTTGGTTTGATTATTCCTGACTTGGAAAACAGCAGTTACGCGCGTTTAGCAAAATTGATAGAGCAGAACTCACGTAAAGTGGGTTATCAAATTTTGATTGGTTGCTCAGATGATGACGCTGAAACCGAACGTAAAGTTGCGGAAGCGCTTGTTAGCCGTCGTATCGATGCCTTGCTGGTGGCGAGCTCTATGCCAGACGCCAATGAGTTCTACTTGAAACTGCAAAACTCAGGCACACCAGTCATCGCGATTGACCGTCCGTTAGACGATGAACATTTTGCCTGCGTGATCAGTGAAGACTTCGAAGCGGCATTTGAACTGACGCACTCGATTCTTGATGACAGCATTCATAGTGTTGGTTTGATTGGTGCACTGCCTGATCTGAACATTTCACGTGAACGTCAGTTGGGTTTTGAAGCGGCGAATAAAGCACATACTCAACAAACAGGGCTAACCGAAAACAAGCCGACGGTTTTGGGTTATGGTGAGCACTTTGATAGAGAATCAGGGCGTGAGATTTTTGAGGGTTGGATTGCCAAAGGCACAGTGCCCGATGCCATTGTCACTATGTCTTATACCTTACTAGAAGGTGTGTTGGATGTGATGGTTGAAAAGCCAGAACTGATCAGCCAAGTAAAGCTGGCAACCTTTGGTGATAATCGTTTATTGGATTTCTTACCTTTTAAAGTCCACTCACTGCCACAGCAATTCGAAGTGATTGCAGACAGCGCCTTTGCTTTGGCTTTAAACGCGTCTGCTAAACGTTACCAAGCGGGTATTGAGCTAGTGCCAAGAAGCTTAGTAAAACGAGGCTAGCTCGAATTTTACGCTTGGCTAGAAGCCTCGCGTTTAGCTCGAACTTGGTTTTAACTCGAACCTGCAATTAACTAGAACTCAGCAATAAGCCCATTTCTACAATGGCAACAATGCCGAGCAACAAAGCCAACACTTTCCAAAACTGGATCGGGTTTCGGTTTATCAAAGGTTGCTTGGCTTTGCTTTTGACCAAGCTTTGGTTTGGTGTGTAAAGATCTGCCACAAAATCCCCTAACACTTGATGACGTTCGCTTGGTGATTCCGCGCAGGCTTTTTGTAACACCAAATCTACCCAACTTGGCAAGTCAGCTCGTTTCTGTGTGATGGGTTGGTATTCCCACTGATGATGACGAGATTGCTTAAGCGATTGTGCAGTCATTTCAGAGTAGGGCAATCCACCGGTTAGCATCTCATAGCCGATCACAGCGATAGAGAACAGATCCGAGCTTGTGGTGGCCGTGTTGTGCTTGATGGTCTCTGGCGCTATGTAATTGACCGCGCCTAATGGTGTGTCGTCTTTGTCGGTGAGCTCTCCCTCTTCAAGGCCTCTCACTAATACCGCACCAAGGTCGATGATTTTAACCTCACCATCACGTTGAATCATGATGTTTTCCGGCTTTAAGTCTCGGTGCACCATGTCTGCACGTTGTAATACTCGAATGCCTTGTGTGATCTTTTCTAGTATGTCGCGCACTTCATTGAGTGACGGTTTTGGATTGTCGTACATCCATTGTCTTAGCGTGATGCCTTCTACCCATTCGCAGATTTGATATAAGAATTGCGAGTTCTCTGGCGTCGGGTAAACCTTCATTACTCTCTTGTTTTTTAACAAGATCCCTGCCCATTGTTCATTGAAGAAAGCTCTGAGTTGCGAAGGGCTATCGTGATATTGAACGGAAGGGACTTTCAGCACGAACTCAGTTTGTGTCTCTTTCTGCATCACACGATACACATGGCTTCTTGAACCTGCATACAACACCTCAAGCACCATGAAGTTGTCGATACTTTGGCCGAGCTTTAAAGCGGGTGGGATAGCACGTTTAGCCAGTTTTTCATGGAATTCAATCAGCGAAGGTTTAGGCAGATGGCTGACTTGCACAATCAAGCAGCTCACGTTGTCTGAGCTATTGTGGCTTAAAGCGGTGTTACAGATGGTTTGCGCTGCGTATTCGAAATCCGCTCCGGGTTTATCGATGTGTTCTTTGAAGGTGTTGGGAGATACAAACTCGTGCACGCCATCAGATGTCAGGATAAAGCAGTCGTTTTTCTTGATAGGCAGGGTTTGATAGTCAACGTTGAGTTGGTTGTCCATGCCTAAGGCGCGTGTAAGATAATGCTTCTGTCCCATATTTTTACGGGTGTGGTCGCGGGTCAGTTGGCGTAATTCTCCATCTCTGAGTAAGTAAATGCGGCTGTCGCCAACGTGGAATATATGTGCGGTGTTTGATTTTAATATCACGCTGCTGAACGTCGAAACGAGGGCATTGTGGTTCACTTGTTGTGCGGGATGAATATTAGAAACAGACGTGTTGAAGAGCCAAGAATTGAGGGACGTTAAGACCTTTTGCGCCGAACGTTGAATGCTCCAGCTTTGGGGGGTTGCGTAATAGTCGTCGATAAACTGCATCACGCTGGTGTGACTGGCTTTCTGGCCGTGTTCACTGCAACTTGCCCCGTCTGCTATGCAGGCAACACTGCCTTTCAACTCTTGCTCTGCGCGAGTTTTTGGGTGTTTTACAATGATGGCATCTTGATTTTCATCACGTATGCCTTGATTCGAATAACCACCAAACTTAAGCGTTAACTGGTTGTTGGATTCTGGCGTGATGACTTGCCCTTGGCTGAATGAAATTGTCATAACTGGTCTTCTTCTTAACTGCTCTTCTTCCCGCTTCCTTGACAGAACATCCTAGGAAGAACAAAAGCCCTAGTGAACTTAGAGCCTTTGAACGAAGCACCTAGCATTGATGTATCCGCTAAGGTGCTTCTCCCGATTCAATAATATCAATGCTTCATAGTACAGACCTAGCTTGAAACATTAATCAGCGTGACACTGCCATCGTCGTTTACTTCGGCGATTTGACCGTTAGGCTCTTCCATGAACAGTAGAGTCACAAAGCCAAGTACCGCTGTTGCAGCAATCACTAAGAAGAAGGTTTGGTAGCTCACGAATGACAACACAGTTAGGTAAACTACTGCACCCACGTTACCGTAAGCGCCCGTCATACCTGCAATTTGACCTGTCATACGACGCTTGATTAGAGGAACCGTTGCGAATACCGCACCTTCACCCGCTTGCACGAAGAAAGAACACGCCATCGCCGCAACAACCGCTAGCCATACAGGCCATGTGCTGTCGACTTGACCCATTGCGAAGTAACCCACAGCAAGACCAATCGTTAGAATAAGCAGTGTTGGTTTACGACCGAATTTATCTGAAATCCAACCACCACCTGGGCGAGACATTAGGTTCATAAAGGCATAAGCCGATGCAACCATACCTGCAAGAACCGGTGTTAATTCAAAGGTTTCAGAGAAGAACAGTGGCAGCATAGAAACCACAGCCAGTTCAGAACCAAATGTTGCGAAGTACAATACGTTAAGTACCGCTACTTGCTTGAACTTGTACTGGTGAATCTCAGGCACTTCTTCTTTAAATACGTTCTTGTTTACTTTACAAACTTGCGACACTTCGTACACGTAAAGCGCAGCCAAACCTGCATACACAGAGTAAACCGCCATGTCAGACAGCATGTTGATGTTGCTTGGTGATAGCTTCCATGTCAGTAGCGCTAGTGCGGCATACATCGGGATCTTCATAATAAGTAGGAAGAAAAAGTCACCCTTTGATGTCACTTCCATTGCCGTTACTTGAGCCGGTTTGAAGTAAGTAGAACCTTTTGGTGTATCCGTTACGTTTTTGTAGAACACAAACGAGAACGCTAAACTCATTACGCCAGTAATACCGACCGCATAACGCCAGCCGTCTTCACCACCAAACGCTAAAGCCAGAGTTGGAAGCGTGAATGCTGCCGCTGCTGAACCGAAGTTACCCCAGCCGCCGTAAATACCTTCTGCCGTACCCAGTTCATTGTGTGGGAACCACTCAGACACTAGACGAATACCGACAACGAAGCCTGCACCGATGAAGCCTAATAGGAAACGAGCAATCGCCGCTTGAATAAAAGAGTCTGCCAGAGCAAACATGAAACAAGGGATAGAACAGACCGCGAGTAGCGAAGAGTAAACCAACCTTGGGCCGTATCTATCGGTTAGCATGCCTATTGCGACACGTGCCGGAATGGTCAATGCAACGTTGAGGATCAGGAGGGTTTTGATCTCTTCAGTAGAAAGACCAAGCGTAGTTTTTACCATTTGCAGTAGTGGGGCAAAGTTGAACCACACAACAAAGGTAATGAAAAAGGCCATCCAGCTTAGGTGTAATACCTTCATCTTACCCGTAAATGAAAGCAGCGAAAATTTAGTGTTATCCATGGTTTAAATCCTTTAAATCTGGAAAATTACCCGGTTTGTGCACCTGCGTTACTTCCGAACTTAGAACGCTTTTAATGTGCATAAACCCTGTGCCGAAATTGCGCACGCCAATAAGCGTTTGCATGATGGTGTCGGCGGTTTAGTTAACTGTCGATAGCAAGTGGTGCGAGAACTTGAACTTGTTCTCCTTGCTTGCGAACTTCAAATTTCACGAGCTTGAGCTCAGGCTGTTCAAGACATTCGCCAGTTTCTAAGTGGTAATGCTGCTTGTATAAGGGTGAGGCCACGTAAGGTTCTCCGCTTAATGAACCAATTATACCACGTGACATCACATTCGCCTTGCCGATAGGGTCGTAATTAGAGAGCCCATAAAGCGTGTCGCTGCGCTTGCAGTAAAAAATAGCCACTTGGTTATCGTCTACTTTGGCGCAAATTCCCCCGTTTGGGGTTAGATCGCTGGTGCTGCATACGGTTGTCCAATTTTCCATGACTTTCTCCTAGTCTAAAATTGAGTTTTTATTTTTTTATTGATGAACCTGATGAACCTGATGAAATTTATGAAACCTCAGTCACTTCGATTTGGTCTGCTTTAGCGAGCTTTTCATCGCGTTTTGAATCGGAAGAAGAGCTCAAGCTCGGCTTAGGAAAACGCTGCTCTCGTTCTTTGATGAATGACAGGCTAGTGTCCATTTCTTCGCTGTTGATGTAGTGCTGGAAGCGTTTCATCTTTTCAGGGTTTTCGATGGTGGTTTTCCACTCACACTGGTATTTTTCGATGTTGAGGGCGATATCGGCCTCAAGTTCTTCAGCAACGTTGAGCTTGTCTTCAATCACGACTTGCTTGAGGTATTCGATGCCGCCTTCAAGGTTCTCCATCCATACCGATGTACGCTGTAAGCGGTCTGCGGTACGTGTGTAGAACATCAAAACGCGGTCGATGTATTTAAGGAGTGTGGTTTCATCAAGGTCGGTAGCGAAAAGGTCACCATGGCGAGGGCGCATACCGCCGTTACCACAGATGTAGAGGTTCCAACCTTTGTCGGTGGCGATAATGCCAAAATCTTTTGATTGGGCTTCTGCACATTCACGAGTACAGCCTGAAACCGCAAACTTGATCTTGTGTGGTGAACGCAGGCCTTTGTAGCGGTTCTCAAGTCGAATCGCTAAGCCAACACTGTCGTCGACACCGTATCGACACCAAGTGCTACCTACACACGATTTCACGGTACGAACCGATTTACCGTAGGCGTGGCCAGTTTCAAAACCTGCATCAATCAGCTTTTTCCAGATGATAGGCAGTTCGTTAAGCTGTGCGCCAAACAAGTCGACACGCTGACCGCCCGTGATTTTGGTGTAGAGGTCGAACTCTTTAGCGACTTCACCAAGCACGATCAATTTATCTGGAGTAATTTCACCGCCAGCGATACGCGGAACCACCGAGTAAGTGCCGTCTTTTTGCATGTTGCCAAGGTAGATGTCGTTGGTGTCTTGCAGCTCGATATGTTGATCTTCAAGGATGTAATCGTTCCAGTACGAAGCCAGAATCGAACCGACAGCCGGTTTACACACAGTACAGCCTAATCCGTTGCCGTGAGAATCTAACAGCTCGTCGAAGGTCTTGATTTTGTTGACACGGATGATGTCGGTAAGCTCTTGGCGAGAATAAGCAAAGTGCTCACAGATATCGTTAGAGACTTCTACACCTAGGTTACTTAGCTCGCTATCGAGAACCTGTTTCGCAAGGGCAGAACAACCGCCACAACCTGTTGAAGCATTAGTGGTTTCTTTCAGTGCAGCCATCGTGGTGCAGCCAGCAGAAACCGCCTCTTTAATGTCGCCTTTGGTTACATCAAAACATGAACAGATCACTGCGCTGTCTGGCAGAGCTTCAACACCCATTGCCGAGCCAGAATCATCGGCCACGTTAGGTAAAATCAATACCGATGGGTTTTCAGGAAGGGGCATATCGTTTTGCTTGATTTGCAGTAGCGAACCGTAGGCTTCTGCATCACCGACCAATACGGCACCGACAATCTTTGTGCCGTCTGCCGAGATGATCAGGCGCTTATAAACTTGTTCAATTTCATCGTTGTAGGTATACGATTGAGCGCCTTCCGTCTTGCCGTGTACTTCGCCAATACTGGCCACATCGACGCCAAGCAGTTTGAGTTTGGTGCTCATGTCTGCGCCCGTAAATGCATCGTCAGTACCGTCAGAGACAATATGCGAAGCCGCGATTTTTGCCATCGAATAACCGGGAGCCACTAAGCCGAAGATCTTGTTATCCCAAAGGGCACATTCTCCAATGGCGTAAACGTTGTCGATATTGGTTTGACAGTGATTGTTGATCACAATACCGCCACGCTCGCCAATCTCGACATCAGAGCTTCTTGCTAGCTCATCTTGAGGGCGAATACCGGCAGAGAATACGATCATATCGGTTTCTAAGTGGGTGCCGTCTGCGAAGTTCATGCGGTAGCGAGCGTTTTCTCCGTCGACTATTTCAGAGGTCGCTTTCTCGGTATGAACTTGCACACCAAGGTCTTCAATCTTTCTGCGCAGTAGGGCGCCGCCACCGTCATCTAACTGAACGGCCATCAGGCGTGGAGCAAATTCAACCACATGGGTTTCTAAGCCAAGGTTTTTGACTGCGTTTGCGGCCTCTAAGCCAAGCAGACCACCACCAATCACCACGCCAGATTTGCTGCCTTTGCTTGAAAGCTCGATGGCGTCTAAGTCTTCGATGGTGCGATAAACGTGACAGTGTTCTTGGTCGTTACCGGGAATAGGGGGAACAAAAGGGAAAGAGCCCGTCGCCAAGATTAGCTTGTCGTAACTTTCAACGTGACCACTTTCAGTGATGACTTGTTGATTGGCGGTGTCTAGCTTGGCAACCTTCTGGTTCAACAAGTAGTTCACGCCGTTGCTTTGGTAATACTCTTCACTGGTCAATGACAGGTCATCAGCGCTTTTACCATTAAAGTAAGACGTTAGCTGAACACGGTCGTAGGCCAGCCTTGGCTCTTCACTAAAAGTAATCACATCAAACTCATCACTGTCTGATTGCAGGATGTTGTCGATAAATTTGTGTCCAACCATGCCGTTACCAACAACGACGATTTTCTTCTTGCTCATAATCCATTCCTTATTCTCGGCGTCACCATCACTAGCATCTAATTTCTAGTCGTTAGCAGATGAATACCGGGTTGAGATTCCACTCAATTCATAATCATCAAGAAAAACAAAAATGTTTTTTCTAAGTCTTGGTTTTTAGTGGAGCAAGGAGGATGCCAGATTACGTTTCGTTCATTTAAATAAAAATTAACTTATAATTTTCAGTGGTTTAAAAAATAGAGGTGGCACGCAATTACCCCTAAAGTGGTATGTAAAATTTTTGTTAGATTTATATAAATGAGCGTTTGTGGTGCAACTTTCAGCAAGATGGTGCAAAAATTAAGTTTCTATCTTGGTTAAGTTCTAATTGGTTCATTGCTGATATTTGTGTTTTTATTAAGTTGTTGTTTTTAAATTAAATTACTTACTATTCATCAACTGCTATTAAGTGGCGTGTTATTTGCTTGTTTTCACTTATTACAATTATGGATAATTGAGCGAGAAACGGATGACCGATTCAAACAACGGCTGGATAAAATCGACCTGTGCTTATTGTGGTGTAGGGTGTGGAATAGAAGCGAGACCGACATCGCTAGGAAAACTAGAAGTACGTGGTGATAAAGATCATCCATCAAACTATGGAAAGCTATGTACTAAAGGGATCGCGCTCGGCGACACCGTCACGCCTTTGGGTCGTCTTACACAGCCTGCTTATATTCAGAATGAGCAAAAACAAGAGCTGGATTGGAACAGTGCCACTCAGTTGGTCGCAGACAAATTTAATCAAACCATCGAAGAATTTGGGGCCGATTCGGTTGCGTTCTATGTGTCTGGTCAGCTGCTTACCGAAGACTATTACGTTGCCAATAAACTGATGAAAGGCTTCATTGGTAGTGGCAACATCGACAGTAACTCTAGGCTATGTATGGCTTCAACTGTGGTCGGGCATAAGCGTGCATTTGGCGCAGACACCGTACCGGTATGCTACGAAGATCTCGAGCAAGCCGATCTAGTCGTGATTACAGGCTCTAACCTAGCATGGTGTCACCCGGTACTTTTCCAAAGATTAAGAGCCGCGAAACAAGCCAACCCCGCATTGAAAGTTATCGTCATCGACCCGCGTTATACCGACACTTGTGAAATTGCAGATATTCACTTGGCATTGGAATCTGGCTCAGACGTGGCGCTGTTTAACGGCTTATTGGGCTATCTCGACGATAACGACAAGCTAGATGCAGACTACATAGAAAACCACACTCAAGGCTTTACTGAATCGATTCGATCTGCAACTCAATATCGCTATACCGAATCAGGCTGGGGCGACAAAAGCGTTCCTGAGCTGACAGGGTTAACAGAGCAGCAGCTAAAACAGTTCTACAGTTTGTTTGCATCGAACGAGAAGGTGCTGACCATTTACTCCCAAGGCGTGAACCAATCCACACAAGGGTGCGACAAGGTAAACGCCATTATTAACTGCCATTTAGCCACCGGGAAAATCGGTAAACCGGGCATGGGGCCATTTTCTGTAACGGGCCAGCCGAACGCGATGGGTGGGCGAGAAGTGGGCGGTTTAGCCAATACCTTAGCGGCGCACTTTGAATTTGGTGACCCGCAATCACACCAGACCGTCAGCGAGTTCTGGCAAACCGACAGCTTAGCCACACATGCGGGTTTAAAAGCGATTGACCTGTTTGATGCCATGAATGAAGGCAAAATCAAAGCCGTGTGGATCATGGCAACCAACCCAGTTGTGAGCCTGCCTGACAGCGAAAAAATCAAAGCCGCATTAGAGAAGTGCCCATTTGTGGTGGTATCTGACTGCATTGCCGATACGGAAACCACTCGCTTGGCTGATGTAGTGCTACCCGCGCAAGGGTGGAGTGAGAAATCGGGCACTGTGACCAACTCTGAACGCCGAATCTCACGTCAACGCCGCGTGTTACCAAGCCCAGGGGAAGCCAAACCCGATTGGTGGATATTAAAAGAAGTCGCACAAAAAATGGGATTCAAAGAGCAATTCGATTTCCGCCACGAAGGTGAGATCTTTAAAGAGTATTGCGAGATGACAGCGCTCGGCAATGAAACAGGTAAAGCGCGTGACTTATGCTTGATTGGACTCACGCAACTGGATGAGAAAGGCTATGGCGAACTTACTCCACAGCAATGGCCAGTACTTGAGTATCAACCTGAGATCATCGAACAGCGTATGTTCACCAATGGTGAGTTCTTTACAGAATCTGGCAAAGCGCAGTTTATTGCAGTTGAGCACGACAAACCGATTGCCGATACCAGCCTTGAATTCCCACTTATCATGAACACAGGTCGAATCCGAGACCAATGGCACACCATGAGCCGCACAGGCTTGGCCGCAGGTTTAGGTGAACACACCCCAGAGCCTTTTGTTGCAATGCACCCAGATACGGTTTCAGAACTGAACTTGGATGAGTTCGGGCTAGATGCTTTCAACCACGCGACCATTAATCCAGTGGTGAAAGTGCGCAGCGCACAAGGGGAGTGCCAAGCCCGCTTGGTGGTGACCAAAGAGATGCGCCGTGAACAAGTCTTCATGCCTATCCATTGGAACGCACCGACCGCCAAAGACAGCAAACCGTGTGACTTGATCTTGCCTCATACCGATGCTGCTTCAGGCCAACCAGAGTTTAAACACACACCTGTTGTCGTAGAGCCGTGTGGTTATCGCAGCGAAGCGGCACTGGTCAGTGATAAGGTGATGGATTGCAGCGGCTTTGATTATTGGGTTCGCCAAAGAGTGGAGGGCGGTTTTCTGTATCGCATCTCATCATCTAAGAACCCTATGGAGCTGGTTATTCAGCTTGCTAATACCCTCGATGCCTTGCCAGAACCTGACGCAGAAGCGATTAAATCACTCCATTACCACGGCAATAAATCATTCAAGAACTACGGCTCTGCCAAGCTGGGTCAATCTGGTGTAAAGCAAGCATTCGTGGTGAACAGTAAGCTCGACCATCAAAGCATCGATTGGCTGGTGGAATGCCTAACCCGAGAAGCCGATGAAGAGTTCGAAGCCGAGTTTTTGAGTACTATGGCGAAGTAGTAACTACCTCTAACCTATTAATACCAAGAGTTAAGCGCCGACAATTACGTCGGCGTTTTTGTTTGAAAACACGATATTCAAAGATATGACTATTCATTATCGAGCTGCGGTTTACTCACATATTGGGGAGTTTTCTGCATTTTGCAGAAACTATATGGAAAATTTCTGCTTTTCGTCATGTTTGATACGAAGATAAGTAGGTAAGATAATGTTATTAAATGGGTTATTAGACAGAGCCTGAACTGTTTAGATTACTAGACAGAATTGTTTCAGGGACAAAATGAAGAATTATTCTGTCTAATATAGCTGTTATGGTACATAGGGAAATTATGAGTCAATTTGATATTCTTGAAGCGTTTAAAAAGGAATTATGGGATCTAGAGAATCATTGGTATTTGTTTATAGATCTATATGGACATCAACATAAAGAACGCAGACGTGAAGTTCTTTTTCCGTCACATCCGTTATTATTTGATACCGTTAAGTTGAGGTTACATGATCATGTGCTATTGATTATTTCTAGGTTACTAGACCCTGAAAAAACTAGTGGTAAAGATAATCTAAGCTTGAAAAAACTTGTCTCAACCTACGAACCATTTTCGTCGGAGGCATCAGAAATCATTGAAACTGCACAATCTGATATCTCGGCAAATTTTACAAAAATCAAAATGCATAGAAATAAACGCATTTCGCACAATGATCTGAACAATAAGTTAAACTTCGGTTTGCCAACCGTACCAATAAAAGAAATTGAGTTGATCATTGATAGTTTAGAATTGGTGTTTAACACCATCTCAATCGACAAGAGAAACCGTAGTCATGAGTTCTTTTCTAGAAATCTAGATGACAATTATAAGGCTGGGCACCTATTGGACATCTTGGAGGCGGGGCGAAAAGCTCTTGGTCTAGATGTTCGATGAAATGTACCATACAAAGCGTTTAAGACGGATTCTCAACGCTTGGCATTCTCAGTTTGCTTTGAATTTAGTGTTTACTGCACAATAGTTTAGTAGGGTGGTCTGCGTTGCTCACCACTTAACGCGGCTACATGGATTCCCCCGGTTGTCAAACATCCGCTAAACTTATGTTGATGGGTTTTGGACTGCCGCTCTACATTCGGCCTACTTATCGACGATTCGCATACGTCGTGGCCCTGATGACTTGCGCGACTGCGGTGCCTTATTCGTTAGATGACATCTAGTGTGTCCGCCGCATTAACAGGCTCTCCGCAAGTGGTCTTAACCTATCTCCATCATTAGCGTCTGCAATGACCCGGTGGGTTTAACTCTTTATGCTGCTTAGGTTTCTACTTAAGCAGCATCATAGACAGGATCTTAAGAGCTAACTTGTTTATTTAGATAGAAAAAAGGCTTCATTTATGATCAGATAATCGTCGCCAAACAAACTACCTACATCAATAGTGAAGCCGATGACGATTATCTCCTTACAGAAGCAATTTAAGCAATTCTTTAATGCTGACACCCTCCAAAAAATGGCGAAAAGTAC